>JAQUZZ010000068.1:0-5875 GCA_028691095.1 Alistipes sp.
ATATTTCTTCAGGTGTTCCTGAATCTCATTCGACTCTTTGAGAGCGGCCGGCATCACCTCTTCCAGCGTTGGGTATTTCTGTGCCCGCTCGCTCTCGGAGATGCCCTGCATCTCAGCCCAACGACGCGAACCCTCGATGGTGATCTCCTGCGGTGTACGAATACCCGCAACCACATCCTCACCCTGAGCATTTACCAAATACTCTCCGTTGAAGATGTTCTCGCCAGTGGCTGCATCGCGGGTAAAGGCTACACCAGTTGCAGAGGTCTCGCCCATATTACCGAAGACCATGGCCTGTACGGTTACGGCAGTTCCCCACTCGGCCGGAATGTTGTTCAATTTGCGGTAGAGGATTGCACGCTCGTTCATCCAGCTTCTGAAAACTGCGCAGATAGCACCCCACAACTGCTCCCAAGGATCGTTCGGGAACTCTTTGCCCGTATTTTTCTTGATGGCAGCCTTGAAACGAACCACCAACTCCTTCAGATCTTCAGCCGTCAGCTCGGTATCGTTTTTCACCTTGCGTTCCGCCTTCACCTCGTCGATGATCTCCTCAAACGGATCAACGTCCTCTTTACTCTGGGGTTTCATCTCCAGCACGACATCGCCGTACATCTGTACGAAACGACGGTAAGAGTCCCATGCGAAACGAGCATTCCCCGTTCTTTGGGCTACGCTCTCTACGGCCTCATCGTTGAGACCCAAGTTGAGAATCGTGTCCATCATACCCGGCATGGAGGCACGAGCACCCGAACGAACCGACAGCAAAAGCGGATTCTTCGTACTGCCAAACTCCATTCCCATGTGCTTCTCTACGCCCTTCATTGCGGCCTCTACTTCGGTTTTGATCATTTTGATCACCTCTTCCTGACCATGGGTATAGTATTCGGTGCACACTTCGGTAGTGATGGTGAATCCCGGAGGAACCGGAATGCCTACCAAGTTCATTTCTGCGAGGTTCGCTCCTTTTCCGCCGAGCAACTCTCTCATCTTCCCGTTACCCTCGGCCTGTTTGTTTCCGAAGGTATAAACTCTTTTTACGTTTGGCATCTTTTGACTGTATTAAAATAGGAAATTATTAAAAATTCTCAAAAACACAGCGGCATTCCCCTAAAAAAACAGGAAGTCCGCGAATGGGTTCACAAAAGTAGCCATTAATTTCAGAAATTGCAAGCCCCAGAACCATATAAAGTCCCCTAAAAGAAAGAAAGATAACGTTTCAGCGTGCGATAAGTTGAGTATACGGAGCGATTCCGTACGCATCCTTACACGGGGTACAGGAGCGCTATCGTTGGAGTTCGACCCACACCGGCAAATGGTCGCTGTACCCCGCCTCGTATTCTCCCGCCCGAAAACTGCGTCGCGGATACCCTTTCCATGTTCCCTCGGTGAAGAGCATATACTCCGCCACAAAAATTGCGGCTCGACCCGTAAAACGCAGCCCTTGGCTTGCCCTACACAGCGACTCACGCAACAAGATGTAGTCGAAGAGTTGGCGACGATCCTGATAGATGAGTGTGCCATAACCCTGTCGTGCAAGCGCGCGAAAAGGGGTATATAACCCCTTTCGCTCCGTGGGTTGCACCTTCGGATTGGCATCCCTCACCCCCAGCAATCGACCCATCATCCGGTCGGCCGGATCCCGATTGAAATCCCCCAACACCAGAAACCGCGCCTCAGGATTCTCCCGATAGAGGCGATCCACCACCTGTCGCAGGCTCTGCAAAGCCCCGTTGCGCAGGGATGCAGGGTTCATCATCGACGGGAGATGACACACCACCAAGGTCACCGTGTCGCCCAACAGATCCCCCTCGACCACCAGCAGCTCCCGAGGCAACCCCGATCCGTGCACCTGCTTCACCTTGCTCGGGCAAAAGATCGCCCCGCGATAGAGGAGTGCCTGACTCATGCCACGACGATCCGACGTCGCACAATAGAGATAATTATAGTCGGAGCGAAGGGTGCTCACCAGATCGCGCACCGCCGTTTCGCTCTCCACCTCCTCTAAGGCGATCAGATCGGCCTTCAGATCCTCCACCACCCGAGCAAGATGCGCCAGTTTGGTCTGGTATCGTTCACTATTCCACCGCAAAGCGCCCTGTGGCGTATACTCCCGATCGCGCAACGAGGGGTGCGGCAGGGTGTCATAGAGCGACTCGACATTGTAGCAGGCCACCCGCAGTGTACGCTGTGCCGACCCTACGCCGACACCGCACACACACACTAACAGCAAAAGCCACCGACCCACACCTCGAACCATAACCCTATCCCTCATTTGTGCCTGAAAAGCATCAAGCCTGCATATAGGCCTCAATCTGTGCAGGGGTCACCGGCGGACGATCCGATCCCAACAAGCGGTTCCCCTCGGCGGTAATCAACATATCATCCTCCACGCGAATGCCTCCGAAATCCAAGAACTCCTCCACGCGAGCGTAATTCACAAATCCTCGATCCAGCCGCTCACGACGCCACTGCGCAATCAGAGCCGGAATAAAGTAGAGTCCCGGTTCGACGGTAATCACCATCCCCGGCCGCATCCGCTTGCCCATCCGCAGGGCGGAGAGTCCCGGTGTGTCACTACGCAGGGTCTGGGCATCATATCCCACATATTTCTCTCCGATATTCTCCATATCATGCACGTCCAATCCCATCTGATGCCCTAAGCCGTGCGGCATAAACAGCGCCTGTGCCCCCACGGCCACCGCTTCGTCCATGTCGCCTTGCATCAACCCCAACGACTTCAGCCCCTCGGCAATCACCCGTGCGGCCGCATTGTGCATCTCATAGTAACAAACCCCAGGGGTGGCCAGCTCAAACGTCCGCGCATTGGCCGCACGCACCACCTCGTACACCTCGCGCTGACGCGTCGTAAAACGACCGTTCACCGGAAAGGTACGGGTGAAATCGCTGCAATAGTTCATCGGGCCTTCGGCTCCCGCATCCACCAACAACAAGCGTCCCGACTCCAAGATCCCATCATAACGATGATTGTGCAGGGTCTCCCCATGCTGGCTTACAATCGACAGAAACGAGACGCCCGCACCGTCGCGCAAAGCCTCCGCCTCCAAGGCCGCCATGATCTCCTGCTCCTTTACCCCCGGCCGGCACAACGCCATAGCACGGCGGTGCATCCGGCCGGCTGTGGCGCACGCCTGTTCGATCTGCTCGATCTCCTCCGCCGCCTTCACTTCACGCAGCGCCACCACCGCCCGCGCCAAAGGCACGGAGACCTGAGCGCTCAACGCCTCAGGCGCACACTGCAACCACCGGCACTGACGCAAGGTGATCTCCCCTCGATAGGGGGGCAGAAAGTGCACCGTGCGACGAAGATGCCGTGCCTCGGAGAGCATCCGCTCCAACTGATCCAACGATCCGGTGTGCACCACGCCCACGGCCACAGCCTGCGCCTGGAGGGTGGGTTGCACCCCCATCCACACCTGGTCGTCCACCGTATACTCCGCTCCGAAAAGCCACGCCTCCCGAGTCTCCACGTCGATCCATCCGACGCAATCGGGACGGTTCAATCCGAAAAAGTAGAGAAACGTGCTATCTTGTCGAAACCGAAACGTATTGCTCGGATAGTTTGCCGAAGCCTCGCCGTTGCCCGGCAACAGAATCACCCCCTGAGAGAGCTGCCCACACAACGCCTCGCGTCGTGCCTGATAAATTTCACGCTGAAACATCCCTTCCATCAAAGAGGAACACGAATCGCACCCAGCCCACGCCGACGGATTCTCTCTCTTTGCTCTACAAAATTAACAAATTTCACCCCGCTTGCTATCTTTCCCGGCACAGTATTGACATTCCCCTCAAAAAACCGTTACTTTGTAGCGTTTTAGCGTAAATTAGCTCATTGTATGTATATACGTCCACCGCAATGGATTCAGCGTCTTTTCCCGTCGATCATCTGGACGATGCCCGAAAGCAACCACGTCTACCTCACCTTCGACGACGGGCCGACTCCAGGAGTCACCGAATGGATCGTGGATTGTCTGGCCGAATATGATGCCCATGCCACCTTCTTCTGCTTGGGGAAGAACGCCGAACAACATCCGCATCTGTTTCGTATGATCGGTGAAGCAGGTCATCGCATCGGCAACCACACTTACAGCCATCAAAAAGGGTGGGGGATGAGCCTCGAACGCTATATCGAAGATGTGGACTTTGCCAACGACATCCTCCATACCGACCTCTTTCGTGCCCCTTACGGACGCATCACACCAGCACAGGCACGTCGCCTGAGCGAACGCTACCACATGATTCTGTGGGATATTCTCAGTCGCGATTACAGCCAATGGGTCACCCCGCGACAGTGTCTCCACAATGTGACACGCCACGTCCAGGGCGGCTCGATTGTTGTGTTTCACGACTCGGTCAAGGCCTTCCGCAACCTGCGCTATGCCCTGCCCCGAACCCTGCAATACATCAAAGATCAAGGGTTGATCTGCTCCTCGATCGACAATCTCTAATCGCTCGCGTCATCTCATACCTCACGCCGTCTACGCTCACCCTCCCTTCCTATGGAACGCAAACGCAATCTCATTATCGCCGTCACCGGAGCCAGTGGCTCCCGTTATGCGCGTCAACTCTGCCACCACCTCTTGTCGCATGAGGAGTTGGGGGAGATTGCCTTGATCGTCACCGATACGGGGATGCAGGTTGCCGCGTGCGAAGATTCGACCCAGTGGATGGAGTCTACGCGATGGAGTCGTTACGACAATCACGATCTGTTTGCTCCTCCGGCCTCCGGTTCGGCCTCTTATGACGCCATGGTGATTCTTCCGTGCTCCATGGGAACCCTGGGACGCATCGCCAACGGGATTTCAGCCGACCTGCTCGGTCGCGCCGCCGACGTCATGCTCAAAGAGCGGCGGAAGCTGATTCTGGTTCCCCGCGAAGCCCCCTTGAGCACGATTCATCTGCGAAATATGCTTCACCTCTCCGAAGCAGGAGCCGTGATTTGCCCGGCTTGTCCCTCGTTCTATTCTGCGCCCTCCTCCTTGGAGACCGTGTGCGACACCGTAGTCGAACGGGTGCTCTCCCTGCTGGGCGTCGAAGAGCCGCACTACGAATGGAGCGGCCGCTCCCGCTAAAAGATCCGTCGACATGACCCACCCACATATAAAAAGAGACGCATGATGAATGCGTCTCTTTTTATAATCCCCTCTGTAATCTTACAGGGCTCCTTCCTGAAAATCAAAGCCGGAATTGACCGTGGAGCTCTCGCCACGCGTAATCGTTACGGCATTCGGGGTGTGATAGGTTTTCAACGAGGAGGCATTCGGGCCCATCTCAATCTGGATCCTATACTTTCCGGTAGCGATGGATTGGCTCATCTCATTGCCCGGAGCAACGCTCTCCGTATAGGCGTAGAGTGGGGCAGCCGTATAGTCAGAACCCTCTTTCCATAACTTAATATTGGTAACATAGACCCCTCCGTCATTGGTGTTCTTGAAGAGCATACTACCCGTAGGCACACGGTTGGGTGCATGCAATCGGAAGAAGAAGGTTTGGTTTTCCGTTGGGATTCCGTCATAGTAAGTTGGAATTTTTGAGTCCAAAACCGAAGTGTAATATCGCATAGACGAATAGGTTACATATACCTTACACTGTCCGGTAAAACTGGTCGTATCCCCATCTTTCGTCCCTCCCACATGCCATATCCAGGCGGGATTCACCTCCATATTCGATTTGCAAAGGAATGAGGAGGGTGCATATAACGCATACCCCTGCACATAACCCCTGGCATCCACATCGACCGAGAAATCAGATTTCATGGTAGCTCCCGTCCAGTTGTTTTGGATAATCAGATCTGGAACCGTGGTAGAGGTAGAGTTCTCAAAGGTCACTCCACCATTCACCGTCGCTGAAACCG
>JAQUZZ010000068.1:5885-7160 GCA_028691095.1 Alistipes sp.
CATCAAGACCCCCAGTTAACGATCCGCCAAGATTCCAAGAGATACCCGAAGTAAAGGTTTGACTCACCTGTGTGGTCAAGGGGGTGGGCGTACCATTGATCGGGAAATCTACGGTATAACCCGCCTTAGAGTCCATCGTACAGGTCATATTCATATGTCCCATAATATAGGCACACATATGGACGTGCACCCCACCGTGGCGATGCTCAAACTCTCCGAGATAGAGCGTCTGATTGTGTGCGGTCAGAGTGGTGTTGACAATGTAGTAATCGCCCGGCGAACTCTGATCGGTAAAAGCATACAACGGATAAATGGACATGGTCAGTGTTACCTGTCCCGAAGCCTCTACCGTGTCGGGAGTCGACAATGCCACTGTTCCTAACTCTTTTTTCAGATAGACATTAAACGTGTGACTAATTGTCTGATAGTCGAACGTTTTCTGAACATCCGCCTGCGGCTCGGTTCGTAGATCCGGTGCAGCCTGCACACTCGCCCCTTTCGTGAGAATGTCATTCAACCAAGAGATAAACGGATTCAGGTAGGCGTTATACTCCTCTTGAGCCGACAAGTTGCTGTCCGAAGGATCATCCATCGAATAGGAGTCGCCACGGCTATTGAAGGCAAACAACTCCAAGTCGTTCTTATTGGTAATGGCACCTCCGAAGGGAATGTCATTCTCGTTACAGATCCTCTCCACCTGTTCCATATCCGGTCGCGCAATCACAAACACTACACCTCGATCATACGCCTCCACCAATTGCTGAGGATTGGCTGCCACAAACGACTCCGTGGAGAAAAGCATCACACGCGCCTTCTCAAGTTCTGCGGTCTGAGCCACAAAACGGGAGGAGAGAGCCGATTGGATATAGGCCGAAATATCTCCTTTACTGAAAACCGGTAACGTAATGCGCTCACCAGAAGCAACCAGTTTTCCCGATGGAGTCTCGTTGGAATCTCCTCCTTCAGAACGCTCTTTTGCACAAGAAGCAAACAGTATGACGAAACCAAAACATACTGCAAACCATAGATAGTGATACTTTTTCATAACCCTTATCATTAAATTTAAGATCAATGCTATCCATTTGACGTGTAATTTTGAAGGTATAACACACACAGACCGGAATGCTAACCCTCAAAATATCACCACAAATCTAAGAGTCTGTTTAAAAATATCATTTATAACCATTTTAGCATCAGTGAAATAAAAGCCAAGTATATCATATTTTCCGAACACACCACCTTTCGTTCATAATCCTTTGCTAATCTTCGGAAGTC
>JAQUZZ010000069.1 GCA_028691095.1 Alistipes sp.
GTTCAGCGTCACCTTCAACTTCGTGGCACCCTCCACCACATGATGGTTGGTCACAATGTAGCCGTCGGGACTGATGATGACACCCGAACCTCCGCTACGTCGCTGCTGAGGCTGGGGTTGCTGCTGTTGGGGTTGCTGACGATACCCACGGGGAATGCCGAAAAACTCGAAGAAATCCTCCATGCCGTTCTGCCCGTACCCCTCATACGACTCAGGAGTTCGCGGCTGCACCTCTTGAATATTCACAATGTTCACCACTCCCTTCACGGCATTCTCGGCCGCATAGGTCAGGTCGGGATACGAACCCTCTTCAAAAGCGGTAAACTGCGAACCCACGGACGAAGCAAACTCCGTCTGTGCACGATAAGTTGGATCTGTTTGGCTGGCTTTGGCCACCGTATAAGCCGTGACGCCACTGACCGTCATGGCGGCAGCAAAGAGTCCTGCCCACACAAAAACCTTTTTCATAGTAAAAAACAATTTAATTTAAAACCATTAAGAATTACAAAAAAGGAGAGTTGTTTCATGTACGTTTTCTTGATTTTAAGCACAGCGTGTCTTTATAAGCAATGACCACATCGGGATAGCAGACCTATACCGTGAAATCGCTCTTTTCGAGATCGGGATTACGCGGCACTGCTTCACGCTCCTCACACGCTTCACGCATAGAGAACGGGGGATTTTTTGTAAATATTGTATATTTCACACAAAAGATGCGCCATCGTACTCGACAGCGCATCTTCCTTACAGCTTCTATGTTCATCGCCTGCTCTCCTTCGTTGTGATTCGGCTCAACGACGAGTGCACGCTATGCGATCTACCATTTCGGGATCTCGGTGGACAACCACTCTACACGTTTTGCCAAGAAGTCCTTGACATACTGCACCTCATTGGCCCATGTACCCAAGGTGATGACCTCCACGCTCACCGGCGTATTAAGGATGTTCCATTTCTCGAAGTTCGTCTTCTGCGACAGTGAGATTTCACGTGCCTTGGCATTGATGAAGTCGTAGAGTTGCGGGATATACTCGTTCTTGACCGTCTCCCAACGTTTCTTCACCAATCCGACAAAATAAGGATCCTGCATCAAACGATCGAAGTAGAGCCAACGTTGCACCAATACGTCATAACGTGCCGGTTCGGTGTAGTTCCAGCCCACACCCAGCGACCACTCGAAGTCCCAAACGGGCGACATTCCCAACTTACTGGAACCCGAATCCTTCTTGTAGAAGTAGAAGTTCGTATCCTTGTTGCAGAGCACCTCGTTCACCAAATACCAGTTGGCCCACACTTCGGGGTCGATATACTTGCGGTAACCGGTGCTTGCGTTTTTAAAGTCGTCGGAGTAGAGCGCCTTCTCAAAGGCATCCATATAACCCTTGATATAATCCAACTGAGCTTGCGTCAGATCGTCGGTATCGGGGTATTTGAAGGTAAAGGGATGACCCTTCAGGTCGGTCACGAACCATTTCGGCTCCAGGTTATAGTATCCGTCACGCTCAATCAGATAGCCATCGGTACTAACATTCATTCGATCCGCAGCCACCTTCACGTGCTCGGTAAGTTGGTAATTGCCCTGATAACGTCCATTGAGGAAATACTCCACAAATCGAGAACGCGGCGTCCACGGCATCGACAACAATTCACTCAGTTTGAATGCCGTAGCGGTACGAAGCAGCGATTTATCGCAATAGTTGGCCAACAACACCCAGTCCTTGTCGGCAGGCATCCCCAGCACAGCGGATTTCGCATCGAGTTTGATACGATAAGGTTTCTTGGCGTAACCCCACGTCGCATTGCCACGTCCGCGAATCTTCATGGTTCCCGTGTAGCCGGATTCATAATTTGCCGTTTTGCTAATGGTCACCGTACCCTTGACGTAGGTATCTTTCGAGGTGATGGCCGACCGATTCTCCGTCTCGACGGTCACAATAGGCAACCCCGTAAAGCAGAAGACCGAAGCCTTATACTGCACGGTGCGATCCGGAACCGTTCCGGCCGAAAGGGTGTAGGTCAACTCTTTGGTGAAGTCGTTCACCGTGACGCCCGACTGTTGCACCTTCGTGCCCACATAAACCTTCACAAAACCGCCCTCGAAGGTAGGAACCAGCTTGTTCACATCCACCACATAGGGAATGACGGCTGAAATCTCCCCGTTTTTGATGGTTGCCTCAACATCCTCATAGAGATAGAGCGGGTTCTTGGAGGCCTCAAATTTAAAAGAGGTAAACCCCAGTTCGATGGCCGGTTCTTCGGGTTCAGGGGTGGGTTCCGAGTTCTTGTCGTCCTTACAACCACACCAAAGGGTGGTCATGCACAACAGAGCGTAAAGTAGATGTTTTCTCATAACGTAGTTTTAGGTTAAGTAGCGATTCAAAAATAATTTTGATAAAAATAGGGAATATTCTTGGATTTTCAAGGCTATTCCCTACTTTTTTCCTCTTTTCTTAACCCTTTTTATCCCCTCTCAACGGAGGAGAAGGGGTAGATGATCTCCCTTACGCGACGAGGACGTTAATGCAACGTACTATCCATCAGAAAAGCCTTGATAAACTCCCCGATGTCACCATCCAGCACGGCTTGGGTGTCGGAGGTCTCATAGCCCGTACGATGATCCTTCACCAACTTGTAGGGATGGAGGGTGTAGCTGCGGATCTGCGAGCCCCACTCGATGCGTTTCTTCTGCCCCTCCAGCTCATTCTGATGCTCCATGCGACGCTCCAGCTCCTGTTGATAGAGCTTGGATTTGAGAATCCGCATTGCATTCTCCTTGTTCATGATCTGGGATCGGGTCTCGGTGTTCTCCACCACAATTCCCGACGGCAGGTGACGCAATCGCACGCCCGTCTCCACTTTGTTCACATTCTGACCTCCCTTGCCTCCGCTGCGATAGGTATCCCACTCGATGTCGGCCGGATTGACCACAATCTCAATCGTGTCATCCACTGCGGGAGAGACAAACACTGAAGCAAAGGTGGTCTGCCGCTTGTTGTTGGCATTGAAAGGCGAGAGTCGCACCAGTCGGTGTACCCCGTTTTCACTCTTGAGGTATCCGTAGGCAAATTCGCCCACAAACTCCAAGGTGGCCGATTTAACCCCTACTTCATCCCCCTCCTGGTAATCGACCATACGCACCTGATAGCCGTTGGCCTCACCCCAGCGAGTGTACATCCGCAACAACATCGAGGCCCAATCGAGACTCTCGGTGCCTCCCGCTCCGGAGTTGATCTCCATGATCGCCCCCAGATGATCCTCCTCGCCCCCCAGCATATTGCGCATCTCCAGTGCTTCGATCTTGGAGAGCGTCTGCTGATAGTGTTGATCCATCTCCTCGACAGCGGTCAAACCCTCCTTCACAAAATCGGGCATCAAGACCAAGTCGTCCACGGCCGAAGCAATGGCATCATAAGCCGTAATCCAGTATTTGATTCCGGCCACCTTCTTGAGTTGTTGCTCGGCACGCTGCGGATCCTCCCAGAAGGTGGGATCGTGGGTCACGGCCTCGGCTTCCTCTAATTCAATACGTCGGTTGTCGATGTCAAAGGCACCCCCTCAGCGAAACCTGTCGCCTTACAATCTCTTTAATCTGTTCTGTGGTAATCATATTTTCGGTTTTTACGCACGATTGTGCGATTGATTTGCAAAATTATTATCTTCAAGTTGCTGCACTGCCTTGGATTTTCGGTCGGCATTCCGTTTTCTTCCGTTCTTTATCGCAATCGAAAGGAATCCGAAGAGGCGATCGGGCGGAAAAAGGTGAGGTAGATCATCCGAAACCACGTAATGGCAAAGCAGTAGATATTGAGTTGTACCCCATCGCACAAGAAGCGCATCACCGGAGGCGGACACACCAAATCGACGGGAACCAAGACCAGCAGCACCAGATTTCCCCAATACAAGATGCGATCCAAGAGCGTCGGCGATTGCAAACTCCAGTACCACATCAGATAACCGGCCAAGGCGATCACATAGGTATGTTTCTCGGTCGAGAGGCTAAAGAGAATCACCCACCCCATGAGCACCGCCAACGCACCTATACGGAACGTGTAACTCCCGTAACGACGATAACTGGCCACAAAGCAGAGCGCCAACACCCCCAACATTCCCAACTGAATCTGGGTCAACACTCCGGCTGCCCAGGAATGAATCCAGTAGATGTTGCATAGGGCATAAAACTGGAACTGGTCGGTATGCAACGAGAGCACCTCTGCCCAACGATGGTAAAAGGGCATCAACGCCTCGGGAGAGAGACTCACCAAGGGCAACACAAAGAAGAGCACCCCAAGGGCAAGGGCATAGCCCAAATTGCGCCATACGCGAGGGTAGCACAACAGCAGCGCCAACTCAAAGATGCCGTAGATCTTGGTAAATCCCGAGATCATAATCAGCAGCACGGCCCAGAAGGGTCGATTGCGCTCCAACAAGATGAACGCAAAAAGGAACATATAGGCCACCGCGGGATTATACTGCATGGACATCTGCGAGGTTGCCAGAATCAGAGCCAAGTAGAGGTAGCTTTTACACTTCTGAGGCTCGGTCAGATGGGGCATCGAGAAGATCGCCCAAAACAGCATACTGAAGTTGAAGAGGTTCCACACAAAAGGCCCCACCGTTGCGCCCATATAAGCAAACGGAGCAAACAGAAAGGCAAACAGCGGGCCATAGAGGAAGTCGTACTTCTCGACCCCATAGGGATCGGCTCCGTTCCAAAAATCGAACGTCCCGAACTGGAAGGTAAAGAAGTTGTTTTGTTTGCCGTGCGCCACCTCCAGCAAGGTGAGCACAAAGGTCAATCCAAAGCCAACCCAATAGAGGTTGCGACGTTGGAGAAAAAAGCGGCTGAAGGCAGCGAAACAAGCGTGCATAAACAAGGTTTATCGTGGGTAGAGCACCGGAATTACGCGGTACGCTGTGTTATAGTTTCGGTTTCAACGTACGATGCACCGCCGCAAAGCGGGCGCGAATCTGCTCCACACTACCGATCGTGATGTAGACGTCGTACTCGAAAATCATCCCGGGAGTGATGCTGAAGGTGCGCAACGGCGCAAAGTAAGAGCAAGCTCCCGCCTTAGGGCCCACCTGCCGGTCGCCCTCGAAGCGATAAGAGGTCATCAGCTCGGTTCCGGGGGTATAGACCCCAATGCCCCATCCCGCATCATCGACATAAGCCGCCCAATGCTCGGTTGAGCGATGGCTCTCGTTGGGCCACCCGGGAATCACCGTGGTGCACGGTGCACCGCTCCAAGGTGCGGTTCCGTCGTAGAAAACCAAATGACTCAACGCATAATCAACAAACACCGCCGGCACCTCCTGATGGGTCGAGGGATGAGTCTGCTGTCCTGTGTAGGCCATCTTATAGCGAATATGGATTACACTATCACGAATCGCAATCTTCTCGGTCATCACCATCTCCGCAATGTCCTCCCCCGTCGCCCAATGTTTGGGACGCGACGAGAGCTCCAATGCCGATTTTTTATACTTGGCCGTCAGGATCTTCGCCGGTTCTCCGCGATAACCGCCCCCTTGTACCGGATTCCACCGCCAAGGCTGCTTATCCCACACACTGCCGTCGGCCATGCCATAGTAGGACTGCTGCATAAATCGACCCTTATCACAATGATTCAGCAGATTGCGTTGGGTCGAAGACTCGGCCACATAAAAGACACTTCCCCCACCCGACACATCGACCCCCAGACGCAACACGCCATTGTCGATATAACGAAAGTTGCGCGCATCATCTTCGATGCGGTAGCTCTTCACCTCGTGCTGTGCCGCAAGCGAACCCACTCCGGCAATTCCCAATCCGATAAGGGACAGAAGCAAGGTTTTCATGTTTAAGTTAGGTTTCAACATCATCGTGGAATTATAGGTTTCGCAGGCACGTTCACCGCTGCCTGCTTCGGTTTTTAGCAAATCATCCGGCCACCGAGCAGGGAATGCCCAGTGCCTCCACGCGACGAGCAATGGCGCGCAACTCCTCCACGGAGACCTTCTCCAGATCGGGGTCGGGCGTGTCACGGTCAATCGTATAGACCATCACCTGTCGGGGCGCAATCTCCTGCACACACTTTAGCCAAGCCTCCACCTCCTCGGGTGTGGTGTTGTCCACCAATTCGCCGCGATAACTTCCGCGCAGGAACATTGTCTGAAGCGTCATGTGACCCTCAAAGCGTTTCATCGCCGCCACCGTGGCCGCCACCGAATAGGCTCCACGCGGATGATCGATCAACTGCACCGTGCGGTCGAAGGCCGAATCCAGCTTCAAGATGTTATGATCGACCCGTAGCAGGGCACGACGCACCGATTCGCGGTCGATCATGGTCGCATTACTCAATACCGAGATTTTGGTCTTCGGGGATAACTCATCCCGCACCCGCAACGTGTCATCGATGATCGCCTCGAAGTCGGGGTGCATCGTCGGCTCTCCGTTGCCGGCAAAGGTGATGACATCGGGGGGCGTTGCGGCCACCACCATCTGCTCCAACTTCTCGCGCAACAGGCGATGCACCGTATCCCGATCATTATAACGCAGGTGCACCCCCGGGGTACTCCACCCGCATTCGCAATAGATGCACTCGAAACTGCATAATTTATTATCCAACGGCAACAGATTCACCCCCAAGGAGAGTCCCAAACGGCGACTGTGCACGGGGCCAAAGATCACACTCTGATACAATGACGTACTCATAATTTTTCAACTCATAAAGGCATCCCGATTCATTCTTTCCTCTTAATGCAATATCTCTGCCCTCCGCGCGAATGGCGTCGAATCGGGTTACGAGGGTAAAGATATGTATTTTCTGTGAGTTTCACGAATGGAGCCCAACCCAACCCGCCTCACACCGTTGAGAAATGAGCTTTTCAGCGGTATTTCACGAATGAAGCCCGTTATCCACAAGAGACGTTATCCCGAAAAATTCGGACTACTCGGTCGGTTGTTCGCTCACCACGCGTACCAAAGCGCGCGCCAAATGCTCCAACTCATGATCCTTTGTAATATAAGGAGGCATGACAGAGACCAGTTTTCCAAAGGGGCGAATCCACACCCCCTCCTCCACAAATCGCTGCTGCATACGCGCCATATCCACCGGTCGATGCAACTCCACCACACCGATTGCACCCAGCACCCGCACATCGGCAA
>JAQUZZ010000070.1 GCA_028691095.1 Alistipes sp.
GTGTTTTATGGGTTGTAGAAAGGAATAAAGCACCGCAAACCCGCCCCTTCCCCAATGGTTCGGGCAGGGTGAAGCGGAGACTATCGACCCTCCTTGCTTATATTTAGGAGGGTATTGCCAACCCATCGCACGTTGTGCCTAAAATCTGAAATCTCGTGAAAGAAGAGCCTATCATTGATCGAGCCGAACAACTGCCGATCGTCAATCAGGATGAGTGGTTAGAGCCCAATCGGGGCGATCTGTGGCGACGCTATGAGAATTATCACCGTCGTCTGGAGCAGATCTGCCACGATGCAGGCTCGCTGAGTGAGTACGCCAACGGCTACTTCTATTTCGGGTTCCAGTACGACACGCAGCGACAGGGGTGGTGGTTCCGCGAGTGGCTCCCCGGGGCGCATGATGTCTATCTGTTCGGGGAGTTCAACGACTGGCAACGAACCCAACTGCGATTAAGCAAAGATGCCGCCGGGGTATGGTCGATCTTCTTGCCCGACGAATCGTTTGGCGATCGCTTGGTGCACGCTTCGCGGATCAAAATGTTGGTACACGGCGACAATGGCTGGCGGGAGCGCATCCCTGCCTACATTCGACGGGTGGTGCAGGATGAGCAGAGTAAGGATTTTGTAGGGCAACTGTGGGCTCCCAAAGAGCCCTTCGACTGGGGTGAGGAGCACTTTTCGATCGGACAACTGAAGAGCCTCCTGATCTATGAGTGCCACGTGGGCATGGCGCAAGAGCGCGAAGGCGTGGGTAGCTACCTCGAATTTATCCAAAACATACTGCCGCACATTCACCAATGCGGATACAACACGATCCAACTGATGGCCGTGGCCGAGCACCCCTATTATGGCAGCTTCGGGTATCATGTGAGTAACTTTTTTGCCCCCTCAAGTCGCTTCGGAACGCCCGAAGAGCTGAAGTTGCTGATCCGGACGGCTCATGAAATGGGGATAGCCGTGATTATGGATGTGGTGCACGCCCACTATGTCAAGAACTTCAATGAAGGACTCAACGAGCTGGATGGCACCGACCACCTCTACTCCCCGTCGGGAGATGCAGGCTATCAACCCTACTGGGACTCCAAGCTCTTCGATTACGGCAAGGAGCAGGTGCAGCACTTCCTGCTCTCCAATCTGAAATATTGGATGACCGAGTTCCATTTTGATGGTTTCCGATTCGACGGAGTCACCTCCATGATCTACCATCACCACGGCTACACCGAGTTCGACGCGCGGGAGAAGTTCTTCTCTATGGAGGTCAACGAGGAGGCGCTCTGCTATTTGACCTTGGCCAATCATCTGGTGCACGAGCTCTCGGCAGAGGCGGTGACCCTTGCTGAGGATGTGAGCGGTATGCCGGGAATGTGCATTGCCGTGCAGGAGGGAGGTGTGGGCTTTGACTACCGATTGGGCATGGCCGTGCCCGACTATTGGATCAAACTCCTCAAAACCCTCCCCGATGAGCAGTGGGATATTGGGCAGATGTGGCGCATGATGACCGATCGGCTACCCGCGGTGAAGACCGTGGCCTACTGTGAGTCGCACGACCAAGCGATGGTGGGTGACCAAACCCTCGCCTTCCGGCTGATGGACAAAGCGATGTATACCGATATGAACCGCTCGGTGCAGAGCCTTGTGGTGGATCGCGGCATGGCGCTGCACAAGATGATTCGGCTATTTACGATTTCGCTGGCCGGACAGGCCTATCTCAACTTCATGGGTAACGAGTTCGGGCATCCCGAATGGATCGACTTCCCGCGTGAGGGGAACGGATGGAGTTATGCGCATGCGCGACGGCAGTGGAGTTTGGCCGAAAACGGATTCCTGCGATACAGTTTCTTGGGGGCGTTCGATCGCGCAATGCTCGATCTGGTGCGCCGCTACGAGATTCTCTCGTCGGGCTATGCCTACAACCACTTGATGGATTATGCGAATCAGACGCTCGTTTTCAGCCACGGCACCACACTCTTCATCTTCAACTGGCACCCCTCGCGCAGTATCGCGGATTATGCGGTGCCGGTTCCCGAGGCGGGGTGCTATCGGGTTGTCCTATCGACCGATGCCAAGGCGTTTGGTGGATACGGTCGCATCGACCCCAAAATGCGAGCCTTCAGCGCACCCTACACCGAAGCCGACGGATCGTCGCGCCCCTACATCCGGATCTATAATCTATGCCGTACCGCGTTAGTACTCCGCAAAGAGGAGGAGACGATGGCTCCTGCTTAGAAGCAAGGTAGCGCCAAGAGTTGGCTTGGGGTGTCGATCAGGTGGTGTGCCCCGAAGGCCTCCAGCTCGGCACGAGGCCGAAAACCCCAGGTAACCCCCACGGAGGTGACATCGCTGTGCTGTGCGGTCTCCATATCGACGCGGGTATCTCCCAGATAGAGGGTCTGCTCTGGCGCGATTCCCGTCTCTTTCAGAATGTCAAATACAATGGTGGGGTCGGGTTTGATCGGAACCCCTTCGCGTTGCCCCAAGACCTTGCAGAAGGTGTGTGCTCCGAAATAACGCAACACCAACTGCTCGGTGGCTGCTTGGTATTTGTTGGAGGCGACAGCCATGCGGACTCCGCGCTCCTGCAAAGCTTGCAGGAGTGCCGGAATCTCAGGATAGGGGTGTGTGAGGTCGCTATTGTGTTGCGAATAGTAGGCAACAAAGTCGCTACGCAGTCGAAGAATCGTGGCCTCATTGCGTTCCGACTCCGGCAATGACCGCTCGATGAGTTTGGAGATGCCGTTCCCTACAAAATAGCGAAAGGACTCCAGTGGATGAGTGGGGTAGCCATGTAGAGCCAAGGTGTGGTTAGTACTTGCGGCCAAATCCTCAATGGTATCCAGAAGGGTGCCGTCCAGATCAAAAATTACGAGTTCCGTTTTCACGATGGGTTAAACTAAGCACAGCGTGCTATGGGTGAGTAATAAACGCATCGGTATCTTTCGACAATACCGTGGTGACGCGCTTTCGGATGACTTTATAGCATTAAAAAACACCCGAAATCCCTACAAAGATACGCATTTTTCGGGAGCAACGGAAATCCTGCGTGCCATGCACCCCGCCTCTCCTAAAACGGATAGCCGAGAGCCAAGTGGAACCCCAAGCCCTCTTTGAAATTGGAAATGTTGTAGTAATGGGGCTTTTCGGGATTGGGATAGGGGGTGTGGAGGGCGATACCCAGATCGGCACGCAGCACCAGAATGCTCAGGTCGTAGCGCAAGCCCACACCCGTGTCGAGTGCAATCTCCTCCCAGAATCCTTTGGCATCCAAAACTCCGCCGGGACGTTGCGGGTCGTTGCGTAAGAGCCAGACGTTGCCCGCGTCCACAAAGAGCGCGCCGTGGAGTCGCCCCATAATCGGGAAACGAAACTCGACGTTGGCCTCCAGTTTGAAATCTCCGGTCTGATCTAGATAGCTGTTGCCGTTGTGCTCCTGGGGGTGGTAGCTTCCCGGGCCGATCGAACGCACGGTGAATGCGCGCAGGCTGTTGGCTCCGCCGATATAGAACTGCTCGCTGTAAGGCATCACGCGCGAGTTGCCATAGGCCCAACCCACGCCCGCCATCATGCGATAGGCCATCAGACACCGTCCCTTCCCTATCTTTTGATAGAATTTAAGCTCTACTTCTTCTTTAATAAACTGCGAGAACTGATTGCCAAACAGTCGTTTCTCTCCTTTTTTATCCCATAAAGCATAGAGTGCATATAGCAAATTGCCCGAAGAGGTGAAACGCTGCTGTACCACCCACTGCTGACGTCCGACGGGGCGTGTCAGTATAACTCCAAGTGGGAATCAGTTGATCGCGGAAACTCAGGGCAATCGCCGGATTGGCCGTCATCGTGGAGTCGAAGGCCACTGTGGTATGGATCATGTGGTTGTAGCTCACTTGGCAAAGGGAGAGTGCATGGGTGCTGCGCGACGATGTGCTGAAGCGATAGGTGAGCCCTATATCGAAAGCGGCCAAGCGGAAAAAACGAGGGCGATTGAGGAGGTCAACCCCTAACCTCACCTCAGAAGAGGCATCGGGCAGGCGATTGCGCCATCGCGCAGGAGCCCAAAGTTGTCCGGAAAGCAACGACGCGTCGATTCCCAACTCATAGGAGTTCAGTGCAGCGCTGTGGGAACTCTTGTTGCTGCGCGTCTCCCATTCGTAGGAGGCTTTCAGCCCCACGGTCAATCGCTCTCCTCCGCCAAAGAGGTTGTTGTGACTCACCTTCCAAGAGAGCCCCGGCCCCAAGAAACGATTGGATTTGGCCGTGAAGTCGGTCTCCAGATCGGACTGAATCGGCCGATTCAGCGTTGCATGAATCACGATCGGAAGCGCTCCTGCGACGTCTACGGAATCCAAGGGCGGAAGTGAAGCAGTAACGCTGCTGAAGATACCTAAACGATTGAGGTTGAGAAGGGTAATGTTGAGGCTATCTACCGAGAGCAACGCTCCAGGTCGGAGGGTCGAGAGTCGCTCTAAGCGTCGCAAACGGAGCCGAAGAGGAGGTTGGTAGAGAAGCGCTCCGTTTTGCCAAGAGAGGGTATCGGGGTGTGCATGGCTCGACGGGGTGTGCAACTGCACGGTGACCTGAGCGATGCGATAGGGTTGCAGGGCAGGCTCCGGGACTCCCGGACGCAGGATCATGCGCAGGGCAACGCGACGATCCGCCTGCGACGAGTCGGCCAGATAAGTTAAAAAATCGGGTTGAAAGTAGTAGTATCCGGCATTGCGCAGTCGCAGGGCGACCCGATTGCGCTCGGCCACCAAGCTGTCGGCATTGTAGAGGTTTCCCGCCTTCAACGGAGAGAGAGGCCACAGCGCAGCGGTGACCGAATCCATTGCAGGAGATAAGGTAGGGTAGGTAACCGAATGATAATGCCATGGCATTCCAGCCCGAATCCAATAGTTGAGCTTCACTTTATGGGGGTTATGACGGGGAAGTAACGTGTAGCCGGTTTGTGCCTCAAAATAGCCGTACTCTGCCAGTAGCTCGCGGACGTAATGGATGCGGAGTTGGGGTTGTACAGAGGAGAGTAGCACGGGAGGCTTGGAGAATTTACGAAAAACCCAAGCTCGAAACCCTTTGGTGTGCGTGGTGTAAAAGCCGTTGTAGATCCATAAACCCAAAGGCAAAGGGGTGCGTAAGTAGGGTTTGAAGAGCGAATTATTGGGTGCAACCGAAAGCGGTGCTTTCACGGCACTCTTTACGGCCAGCGCGAGCGGAGGATTGGCGGAGTCTGCCGCAATACGGATGTGTCGCACACCGGTATAGAGGGCATCTCCTGAGGGAATATGCCGTGTCGTCGAACACCCCACACCAAGAAGCGTCAGCAGCAGGATGGGGGAACGAAAGAGCGAAACGTGCATCATGCGATCTGAGTTTAAGTACACTGTGCTATGTATAAGCCAAGCACTCTGATATATACCGTAATATTAATTATCACGTTAGGTGGATAGACGTTGGTGGGGAATCCATCGCTCGTCCTCTCTTCGTTGCATCAAAGGAGGGATTTGCTCACGGTTGCGCACCCACACGATCGGCCTTGGAACGAAAGAACCGAAAGAGATCGCCAAAACGACTCCCATTTTTCCGCACGACAAAACCCAGACCGGTTTCGGTTACCTCACCCTCCAGAATGCTTTCGTAGTCGGATTGCATGAAGAGTTTGAGAAAGAGCATCTGGGTCTTGGAGAGGCGGTATTCGATCGAGAAGTCGTCGATGAGGTTCTCTCGCAGATTCTCAGCCGCATTGGGCGCAGTGCTGTATTTCCCGCCGATCACGGCTTGGAGGCGATGGTTGAAAAGGGCTTTGGAGATGCGATAGGAGTAGTCGGTGTGTGCCGTCTGCCCCGTTTGGGCATTTGCCTCGTAGGTGTTGACCCCAAAGCTGAGATCGACGCCGCGAAGCGAGTTCTGAGCCCAGCGATTCAGCTCGCGTTGCAGAAATTGGTTCAGGGGGTTTGAGGTGGTGGTGGCCGTCGTCCCCGCCACCGAATAGGTGTTGTAAACCAGGAGGTTCATGGCCTGTGAAGCGCGTTGCTCCGGTGTGAGTGAGGCAAGCTGGTTTTGCAGGGTCAGATCCTCCGGCGCGGTAAGGTCGAAGGTGACACTCAGGGTCTCCAGCGTGTTGCGGATCGAGACGATCACTTGAAAGAGCACGGTGCGCGACCCTCCGGCTCCGCTTCCCGAAACATTGACGCGCAGGTTCTCGACGGCCGTCAGATGGAGGGTGGGATCCTGAATCGACCCGCTCCAAGAGAGATAACTGCCGGGGTTGATGGAGAAAACCTTCTCGGAGATGAGCGGAGGACGATAGCGCACCTCTCCACGCTGCACCGTGTAGCGTCCCATGAGGCGGCTGTCGCCCTGCGGATCGAGGGTATAGGTCAGCTCCCCTCCCCCCTGTACGTTCACGCGACTCTGACCGTCCGAAGAGAGATCAAGGGTGATCGCTACCGTGGGGTCTATAAGGCCTTCGAGTTGGAGGTTCATGCCCCCCAGCCGGAGGGTCGGAATCGGAGCGGTTTGCCATGAGGAAAGGGTGTCGGAGAAGTTTACAAATGTCACCAGATCTTGAGGTTGCAACTTCATTCCGGGCATCGTCGTGTTGTGCATGAGGTAATGGAGTTCAGTGTCTTGAAGCAGAGTGATCGACCCCCGCACAAACAGCGCACGCAACAATCCCTCGGCCGAGGCATCGAGCCCGAGGTAGGCTTGGCCGTAGAGGGTGGAATAGGGATTCTTTTTTACATCCATACACTGAAATCGCGTTGTGTGAGCCCGAATGTTCCCTTCCAAACGACGGTGCGGGTTCAGGCGTACCTCCCCGTCGAGGGAGAGTTGCGATCCGTCGGGGGCAATGATCCGCAGATCCTGCCACGGAAGTCGATTGTCCTGGATATGGAGTGTGTCGGATTCGATCCGAAAGGAGGTGCCGACGTAGGGGATGGAGAAGGAGAGGGTGTCCAGATGCAACACCCCTTGCAACTGAGGTTTGCCAGCGTTCGTTTCGAGGCTTACTTCACCGGTCACGGCTCCCCCAAAGCGAGCTGTGGCGGGTGGTAGAAAGGCATTGGCAAGGTGGAAAGGCAGATGGGTGAGGCTTAAATGATCCTTTACAAGGAG
>JAQUZZ010000071.1 GCA_028691095.1 Alistipes sp.
CAACACCTGCCACGGGAAGTTGTTGTACATTCCTCCATCATAGAGCAGCGTCGAATCCTGTCTCAGTGGCTTGAAAACCAGCGGAATGGTCATCGAAGCACGAATGGATTTTCCTAAATTTCCATTGCGATAGACCACCTCTCCTTGTGCCGCGGCATCGGTAGCCACGCAGCGAAACGGCACAAAGAGTTTGTCGAAATCCCCTCCACACGCGGCATTGGGGGCGGCAAAGAAGTCGACAAACGCCAAGTCGATTTGGTGTGAGGGTATCAAGTTGGTCGGCAGGGCAATGCGTCGACTCTTTTTGTCCTTCAGATCCAGGCGAAACGACACCATGGCAGGCGTCGGTGTCTTCTTCCGAAAGTAATAGAGGTACTGGGGTTGAATTTTCCCGCTCATCCAGTAGGAGATCTGGTCGGACTTGAAGAGTTCGGCCATCTGATCCGGCGAATAGCCGATGGCGTAGAGCCCTGCAATGATGGATCCCATGGAGGTTCCGGAGACATAGTCAATCGGAATTCCATTCTCCTCCAATGCTTTGAGCACGCCGATATGATACAATCCCTTGGCTCCACCCCCACTCATCACCATTCCCACGCGTTGTGCCATCAAATCGCTTGCAAACAGACTCGACCACAGGCAAAGGGAGGTTAATATGCTTTTTATGCGCATCATTCGTAAAATATTCTTAACTTTGTTCGTTAATTCAGTTTGGTATCTACACTACCGGGTAAAAATAGCGATAAATCCATAAATCACCAACAATGATTCACAAAATAGAGGCGCTGCTACAACAGGTCGAAGCCTTCAAACCGCAGGCCGCAGCAGAGATTGAGGAGTTCAGAGTCCGTATGCTCGGACGCAAAGGAGAGTTGAATATCGTGCTTGAGGAGTTCAAAAAGGTGGCTCCGGAGATGAAACGCGAGTTGGGACAACGCATCAACAACCTGAAGAATGCGATCAACGAGCGCATTGCAACCCTTCGTGAGGAGGTTGAACAACAACAGACCCCCGAGGAGTCGCAACGCGATATGACCCGCCCCGGAACGGCCGACGCCATAGGAAGTCGCCATCCGATCTCGTTGGTCAAAAACGAAATCGTCGAGATCTTCTCCCGCTTGGGTTACACGGTAGCCGAAGGACCCGAGATTGAGGACGATTGGCACGTCTTCTCGGCCTTGAACTTTCCGCCCGAACATCCGGCTCGCGATATGCAGGACACCTTCTTCATTCAAAAGAATCCGGATCTTCTGTTGCGTACCCACACCAGCTCCATCCAAGTACGAACAATGGAGCATCAGAAACCCCCAATTCGGGTCATCTGCCCGGGTCGAGTCTTCCGTAACGAAGCGATCTCCTACCGTGCTCACTGCATCTTCCATCAGATCGAAGGGTTGTACATCGACGAAAATGTCTCCTTCGCCGACCTCAAACAGAGCATTCTCTACTTTGCCAAAGAGCTCTTCGGCGAGAAAGCCCAGATCCGTCTGCGCCCCTCCTACTTCCCCTTCACCGAACCCTCGGCCGAAGTGGATGTCTCCTGCAACCTCTGTGGAGGCAAGGGCTGCAACGTCTGCAAACACACCGGATGGCTGGAGATCATGGGATGTGGCATGGTCGATCCCAACGTCTTGGAGGCCTCAGGCATCGACTCAAAAAAATACTCCGGCTTCGCTTTCGGAATGGGCGTGGAACGAATTGCGATGTTGAAATTCGGGGTCAAAGATCTACGGCTCTATTTCGAGAACGACGTGCGTTTCTTGCGTCAGTTCGACTCCGTCTTTTAGAGGCTGAGGGAGTGCACCCTGTACGGTTCGCCTCACCCACCCGTCTTATCCCTCGCGGTGAGCCAAGACGGGACGAGTCCGCGACGCTCGCACAGCCCTGTACCCTCTTCGTTATGAGTTGTCGCAAAGGAGGGGATCCCTCCTTTTGCTATCACGTTTGATCGGATCACAAAACCATAGAAATAGCACATCGTGCTGAAGTTGCCGAATATGCAAGGTTGGAAATTATATGGATGGGGAGCAATCCTCGGGATGACCATCCTTTCATGCAGTACCCTTCGACAGAAGAGTGCCTCCCCTCAAGGGAGCGTCTATCCTCGCGAAGTGCTCTCAGGTTATTACTATACCGAAGGGGTGAAGAACAACATCACCCAAGGGAGTTCCGAACGCTCGGTTGCGCTCTTTCTCAAAGCCCTCGAGAGCGACTCGACGCACGCACCTTCGCTGTTTGAGTTGGCCAATCTTTCGTTGCAAGAGCCACAGGAGGCTCTGAAATACAGCCTGAAAGCCAATGCGCTCGACACCACGAATAAGTGGTATCGGATGCAACTGGGGCGACTGTTGGTGGCAACCCAACACTTCGACTCAGCGTTTACCCTCTACCGCACCTTACTCCAGAACGACCCCGCCAATCCGGAGAATTACCGCACCTTGGCAGCGCTCTACGATCAGCGGGGCGAACCAGAAAAGGCCTTAGCCCTACTGGACTCTGCCGAGTTGCGTGTGGGCATTCATCCGCTACTGTTTGAATACAAACGCCAACTGTTGCTCAATCTCAAGCAATACGACCGAGCCTTGCGCGAAACCCAAACCATGGTCGAGACCTATCCGAACGATGAGGAGAACCTGGTTGCCTTGGCCGAACTCTATGCCCTTTTCGGTAAAGATTCGTTGGCTACACACTACTACGACCGTGCACAGGGCATCGACCCCAACAATCCTCAGACGCTGGCCTCCCTGAACAGCTTCTACAAACAACGCAACGACAACGTCCGCTTTCTGGAGACTGCGGCACAGCTCTTTCGGATCAAAGCCTTTCCTTTGGAGCCCAAACTTCAATTTTTTGAGGATCTGATTGACGTGCCGAACTACTATCGGGACAACTACATCCGACTCGGCGCGTTGGTTTCGGCACTGGTCATCACCTATCCGAACGACCCACGCACCCTGAAGCTCTACGCCCGTCACTTGATGGCCGGAGGCTCGATAGAAGAGGCGCTGCGGTTCTACAAGAGTCACCTGAACGACTCGATCAGTGATTTCAATAAGGAGTTGTACTACAATGTATTGGAGATCGAAGCCTACCTCAAACGCCCCGACTCCGTGGCACGCTACGCATCGCAGGCACTGCAACACTATCCGAACGATGCGGAGCTCTACCTACGTAAAGGATCGGTTGAGAGCTACTACATCGAAAATCAAGAGCTTGCGGAACAAGATTTCAAAACCGCCCTCAAATATGCAACCTCCGACTCGATGCGCAGTGTGATCTATGGCTTACTGGGTGACACCTACCACTCCATGGAGGATGACAAAAAGAGCTTCAAAGCCTACGAGAAGGGGATTCGCATCGACACCACCAACGCGGTGCTCTTCAACAACTACGCCTACTTCCTCAGCCTGCGCAACGAACATCTGGATAAGGCTCTCACGATGGTACAGACCGCCCTGCGCCTCTCTCCGAACAACCCGACCTATCTGGACACCTATGCGTGGATTCTCTACCAAATGGGGCGTTACGAAGAGGCACGCACCCCCATGCGCCAAGCCATCTCACTGGATCGGAGCAACAACAAAGAGTTGTATCTCCATTACGGCGATATACTCTACAAACTCAAGGATCACTTCATGGCTTCGTTCTATTGGAAAAAAGCCTTAGAGTTAGGGGTCGACCCCCAAGAGATTGATCAACGGATGAAACAAATCGAAAAGCAATGACCCTCAAATCACTCCTGATTCCCCTCTTGCTTCTCGCAGGCCCTCTGACCCTGGCGAGTCAGAATCTGGATGCACTACGCAACGAGATTCGCCAAGCCGAAGAGGAGATCCGCATGACCAACGAGTTGCTCAACAAGACCCAGAAAAATCAAAAAAGCACCACCCAACAACTCAACCTGATTCGCAATAAAATCCAAAACCGGAAAACCATCCTCTCCAACCTGGAGCAGCAGACCGGTATGTTGAGTCAAAATATCACCACCAAGAGCGGAACCATTCAATCGCTGGAACAGGAGGTAGCACGCCATCGTAGCGAGTACGCGGCCATGGTGCGCGATGCCTACAAAAACTACCTGCTCAACAACTTCGTGCTGTTTCTCTTCGATGCGCGCAACTTCAACGACGTCACCCGACGGATCGCTTATATGCGTCGCTACAATCGCCTGCGCGAACGGAAGGTTGCCGCCATCGACTCCCTCTCTCAGAATCTTCATCAGGAGGTCACCTCGCTGCAAAGCCAAAAAGAGGAGTTGGACAAAGTACGTCGCACACGAGGCGAAGAGTTGAACGCCTTGAGCAAAGATGAGGGACAATATCGCAACACAGCCGATCAACTCAAAAAAGAGGCGGGCAAGCTCTCCTCGACCATCCAAAGCCGCAAGAACCGCATTGCACAACTCCAACAGCAGATCCGCAGGATCATTGCCGAGGAGTCTAAAAAGAGCAATACACGGCCTAAAAACACGCAGCAAAGAGAATATGACACCAAGCTGACCGGAGCCTTCGATCAGAACCGTGGCAAGTTGCCCTATCCCGTTCGTGGCGTCATCATCGACCGTTACGGCATCCATCCCCACGCCTCCATCAAAGGACTCACGGTGAACAATACCGGGGTGGACATCGCGGCCGAGCAGGGTGCAGAGGTACGCGCGGTCTTTGAGGGCGAAGTGAGTCAGATCTTCGCGGTGCCGGGCATGAACAACGGGGTTATTCTGCGACACGGAACCTACTTTACGGTCTACGGCAATCTGGTTTCGATCACCATCAAGGCCGGCGATAAGGTCTCCTTGGGTCAACCGATAGGGCGTCTGGGAGCCACCGAGGGCGATGACGAATCGACCCTGCACTTTGAGGTATGGAAAGAGGGGTCACCCAATCCCTCCAACCTGAATCCGGAACAGTGGTTGAGACGTTAATTCGTCGCCTCCACCCGCACCCGTTCCGCACTGCTGTTGCCCGCATAAGACGACAGAATGGAGAACGACGACGCAAGAAGCAGAGCATAATAGATTATGCAGTAACATTTTAAGGAACTAAAAAGAATATTCACACCCTTCCATCACAGGATATACGTGATATACGGAGATGTGAATGGCCAATAAATAGCACGCTGTACTTCATGGGTTTAAAAGCACGCTGCATTTATCTTTTTTTAATAAAAAATGATTTTATATGTCAGTAAACTACTATACGGAAGATTGTGATTTCACCTTTCGGGGAAAAGGGAAAACCACGGCATGGATTCGCCAAACCGCCCAGCAAGAGGGGTGGCGTATGGGTGCAGTGTCTATCATCTTTTGCTCCGATCCCTACCTTCTGGAGATCAACCGGAAATACCTGCAACACGACTATTTCACCGATATTATCACCTTCGATTACGGCGAGGCGGAACAACATACCCTCTCCGGCGATCTGATGATCAGTCTGGATACGGTGCGCGAGAATGCCCAACAGTTCGGAGTGACCTTTGAAAATGAACTGCAACGCGTCATCATCCACGGCATCCTCCATCTCTGCGGCCATGAGGACAAAACACCCCAGGATTTCGATCGGATGAAGGCACTGGAGAACCAATATTTAGCCGTTTTCTATGCAGCGAACCCCGAGTCCCCGACTCCTCGTTCGACACAAAACCCCAACCGCAAATCATGAATTTCAACTACGATATCATTGTGATCGGAGGAGGGCACGCCGGCTGTGAAGCCGCAGCTGCCGCAGCCAACATGGGTTGTTCCACGCTGCTCATCACCATGGATATGACCAAATTCGCCCAAATGTCCTGCAATCCGGCCGTCGGCGGGGTCGCCAAGGGACAGATCGTGCGCGAAATCGACGCCATGGGAGGATACATGGGGATCATCACCGACCGATCGACACTCCAGTTTCGGATGCTCAATCGCTCTAAAGGCCCCGCCATGTGGAGCCCTCGCGCCCAATGCGACAAGGCGCGGTTCTCACAACTGTGGCGCGAAATGCTGGAAAACACCCCCAATCTTCATCTGTGGCAAGATGCAGTGACCGAGTTTACCGTGTCGGAGGAGAGGCAAATCACGGGCGTTAAAACACGTATGGGTGTCGAGTTTTCAGCGCAGGCTGTCATTCTGACGGCCGGAACCTTCCTGGAGGGTTTGATGCACATCGGTCGGACACACGCCTCCGGAGGAAGAGCCGGAGATCCCGCCTCACACGGCCTGAGCGACCAACTGGCCGCCTTGGGATTTGAAGTGGGACGGATGAAGACAGGAACCCCCGCACGATTGGATGCACGCAGCATCCCGTTCGATCAACTGGAACCGCAATACGGGGACGAAAATCCCTGTAAATTCTCCTTCTCGCCCGATACCGAAGCGGTCAAAACGCAGATGCCCTGCTACTTAGTCTATACCTCACCCGAGGTGCACGACATCTTACGACAGGGATTTGCCGATTCACCGCTCTTCAATGGAATCATTCGGGGCATCGGCCCTCGCTACTGCCCCAGCATTGAGGATAAACTCCGCACCTTTGCCGATAAAACCGCTCACCAGCTCTTTCTGGAACCGGAGGGAGCTTCGACTCATGAGTACTATCTGAACGGCTTCTCCTCCTCGTTGCCTTGGAATATTCAGGTGGCAGCGCTTCAGAAGATCAAAGGATTTGAAGGCATCCAGCTCTTCAGAACAGGCTATGCCATTGAATATGACTACTTTCCTCCCACCCAGCTCTATCACTCGCTGGAAACCAAGCAGATCCAAGGACTCTACTTCGCTGGCCAAGTCAACGGAACCACAGGTTACGAAGAGGCTGGAGCACAAGGTCTTATGGCAGGAATCAACGCGGCACTCAAGTTGCGGGGTGAGGAACCTCTGATTCTTCGACGCGATCAATCCTACATCGGGGTGCTGATCGACGATTTAGTGACCAAGGGAGTGGATGAACCCTATCGGATGTTCACCAGTCGAGCCGAGTATCGGATTCTGTTGCGACAAGATAATGCCGACCTCCGACTCACCCCCCTTGCACACAAAATCGGTCTGGCAGACGACCGTCGGTTCCGAAATGCAGAGCAAAAAAAATCAGCCGTAGAATCGCTTATTTCCTTCACGCGTCAACAGAGTG
>JAQUZZ010000072.1:0-2545 GCA_028691095.1 Alistipes sp.
ACGGCATGAACCTCAAAGTACTGGGGGTAACCAACGAAGAGTTTCACATGAATCCCTACAACAACTCCAGTACGATTTTCCGAGTGTGGGACAAGCAGAAGTCGATCGTCTTCTTGGGAGACGCCGGCGTGGAGTGCGGCGACAAAGTGCTCAATGGCCCCTATCGCAAAGATCTGGATTGCGACTATCTTCAGGTGGCGCATCACGGACAGCAGGGTTGCAGCGAGCAATTCTACAAATCCATTAAATTCCGTGCTTGCCTCTGGTCTACGCCCAGTTGGGTTTGGGACAACGACCAAGGAAAGGGTTTCAATTCGGGCCCACTCAAGACCATCGACACCCGCAGCTGGATGGACGAGATCGGCATCCAAGAGCACCACGTAAGTTGCTTAGGATTCTTCAATCTCCCCTAATCGCTGACCCGTGCCGAAGCGATCCGAAGCCCATAACGACCTTGTGGATGCGTGATTCTTGAGATCCCTTTTGCAGGACAATCCCTCCTCTTCCCGTGGGAGGAAAACACAAAACAGGGCGTAATCTATTCGATTACGCCCTGTTGATTCTATAAAGAGGAGTCTATACCAAGAAGATTCCCGCCTCAGCGCACTCTTTGCGCATCGACTCCGGCCAGATGCTGCACTGGATCTCCCCGATGTGCGCTTTGCGCAACAGGAACATACAGAGGCGCGACTGTCCGATGCCTCCCCCAATGGTGTAGGGAAGTTCGCCGCGGAGTAGTTTCTTGTGGAAGTAGAGCTCTTTTTTGGCCTGCTGACCCCGTAACTCCAACTGATAGGCCATCGCCTTCTCATCAACCCGGATGCCCATACTGGAGATCTCGAATGCACTTTCGAGCACCGGATTCCACACGAGCAGATCGCCGTTGAGTCCCACAAAGCCCTCTTCGTTGGGCGTACTCCAGTCGTCGTAATCGGCGGCACGACCGTCGTGCAACGCCCCGTCGGAGAGCGGCGCTCCGATTCCGATCACAAAGACCGCCCCGTACTTCCGTACAATCTCGTTTTCACGCTCCTTCGGCGACTTGTCGGGATAGAGATCCAACAACTGCTGGGCATGGATAAAGTAGATCTCTTCGGGCAGTGCCGGCTCAATCTGCGGAAACTCCACATAGAGTTTGTTCTCGGTCACCTTGATCGCCTCATAGATTCGACGCACCGTCTGCTTGAGGAACGCAATGTTGCGCTGATCGCGCGTAATCACCTTCTCCCAATCCCACTGATCGACATAGAGCGAGTGGATGTTATCCAACTCTTCGTCGGGACGCAGGGCGTTCATATCGGTGTAGATGCCTCGCCCCGGCTTCACCCCCATCTCGGAGAGTTTCAGCCGTTTCCATTTGGCCAACGAGTGCACCACCTCGGCACGCTGTTCGTTCATATCACGAATCGGGAAGGAGACCGGACGTTCCACACTGTTCAGGTCGTCATTGATTCCCGTGCCGGTCAGCACCACCATCGGTGCCGTCACGCGCAACAAGGCCAATTGTGCCGACAGGTTCTCCTGGAACATATCCTTCACCTGTTTGATGGCCTTCTCCGTACTCTCGGTATCGGAAAGTAGGTTCCGATAGCCGACTGGTTTAATTAAAGTCATAGCCGTAGTATTTAGTCTATAAAATCCGATACTCACCCTCTCCGATCCCTCGCTCCGGACTCCGTCGAATCGACGTGCCGGTTATCGGAATTTTAAGCACAGCGTGCTCGCGGCATCTCGGCGCTGTTACGACCCCCCTGTTCCACCGGAACGGTGCGGTCGACAACAAAGCCTCTCAAGCCGATGATTATTTGGCAGCTCCTGCCACGATCAAATAGTAATTTTTCTTTCCTCTCTGCACCAACAGGTATTTGCCGGCAATCAGATCCTGCACTCCCACGGTGGCATCCACGGCCGTCACTTTCTCTTTGTTGAGAGCAATGCCACCACCCTGAATCAACTTCCGCGCCTCCCCTTTCGACGGAAAGATGGCAGCCTGCTCGGTACACAACGGAATGAATCCGATGCCCTCCTCCAGCAGCGAAGCGGCAACCTCAAACTGAGGAACCCCCTCAAAAACCTGAAGGAACGTCTCCTCGTCCAAGCGACGCAACGCCTCGGCCGTCGCATTGCCAAAGAGAATCGTCGAGGCCTCCACCGCCTTCTCATACTCCTGTTCGGAGTGGATCATGCAGGTGATTTCGCGCGCCAAGGTCTTCTGCAACTCGCGCAAATGGGGTGCTTCGCGGTGGCGTGCGATCAACTCCTCGATGCACTGACAATCGAGCATGGTGAAGATCTTGATGTAACGCTCCGCATCCTCGTCGCTCACATTCAACCAAAACTGGTAGAACTTATACGGGGAGGTATATCGAGGATCGAGCCACACGTTGCCCGACTCGGTCTTTCCGAACTTCGTGCCGTCCGCTTTTTTAATTAGGGGACAGGTCAATCCGAAGGCCTCGCCTCCGGTTTTGCGACGGATCAATTCGGTTCCGGTGGTGATGTTTCCCCACTGATCCGATCCACCCATCTGCAATTTGCAGTTTTT
>JAQUZZ010000072.1:2555-7103 GCA_028691095.1 Alistipes sp.
AGTAAACGACATCCCGTCGCCCTCTCCGTTGAAACGTTTCTTGACCGAATCCTTCGCCATCATATAGTTGACCGTGATGCACTTGCCAATCTCGCGAATGAAATCGAGAAAGGTAAAGTTTTTCATCCAGTCGTAGTTATTGACCAACTCAGCCGCATTGGGAGCCTCCGACTCAAAGTCGATCAGATGGCTCAACTGGCGTTTGATTCCCTCCTGGTTGTGACGCAACGTGGGTTCATCCAGCAGGTTTCGCTCCAACGATTTCCCCGAAGGATCGCCGATCATACCCGTGGCGCCCCCGACCAAAAAGATCGGTTTGTGTCCACAACGCTGAAAATGCTTCAGAATCATAATGCTGACCAAGTGTCCGATATGCAAAGAATCTGCCGTAGGGTCGATGCCCACATAAGCGGTCGTCATCTCTTTGGATAGCTGTTCCTCTGTACCGGGCATGATGTCATGGATCATGCCTCTCCATTTGAGTTCTTCTACGAAATTCATCGAATGATAATAAGTGTCTAAGGTGATTCATCCCGCCCCTCCGACTCTCGGGGGACAATTCTTGCAAAGATAGTTAAAATCTTAAAAACCCTTCGTTCCCAAGGGTAAAATCCACCCAATCTTTCCCATACCGTTGGGGGAGGATTTCGGAGCGCGGAGAGCGTCTCTGCACCCCAAGGGCGTGCGGATTACTCAATATCCAAGTCCAACTCTTGACAGAGCTTGACGATCAGCGGATTCTTCTCGCGCAGAAAACGCATCCGATCCTCCACTTTGATGGGCTTGAGATCGGCTTGAGTTTGGGCCATTTCGACCCGAAACTCCACGGGTCCGGGGACTCCGCTTAGGTCACAGAGTTGCTTTTGGAGGTCGGTCAAGTGGTTCATCACCTCATCGTAGAGCGACGCATTGGGTACGCGGAGCTGAATCTGGTGATTGCACACCTGTGCCTCTTGGAAGACAATCCCCAAACGAGGGTGTTCGCGCAGCAGGCTTTGACTCAGTTTCAGACACCCCTCCTCCAGTCGGGAGGCCAAGGTTTCGCCGTCCACCATTTCGCCGGCGCAATCTGTCTCCTCCTCGCCCGTCTCCTCCTCTGCCTCCCCTTCGGTAGGGGGGGGTGTCTGTTGCAACAGCGAGAGAATGGAGCGTCCCGACAAGGGAGCTACACTGCCGTTCGAGGAAGGTTGAACCTCCGGCACTTCGACCCGACTCCGCAGAGTGTGGGTCGGTGGAGAGGAGGGCGACGACGAAGCGGTATTGCGCTCCGGTTGAACTGCCGAAGTCACAGGGGTAGAGGGAGTCGAGGGTTGTGACACCTCCTCCGCCACAACGACCGTAGCCGAAGCCACAGCACGCACAGCCCCGGGACGCTCCTGCTTCGAGGGGGTCTCATCACGGCGTACCAGATCGGGGAGGGTAGGGGTTAAGGTGTCGTTATTTTTTTTTTGACCGAGTCCGCAAAGTTTCATCAGACTCAGTTCAACATGAAGACGTTGGTTGGTGGCCGCTCGCAGCGACCCATCGACCGCGGTCAGGAGATTGATTCCCTCAAAGAGCAACGGCACCGAAGCGTGCTCGGCTTGTTGCCGATAACGTTCGGCCACCGAACCGCTCACCTCCAGCAGGGGGAGCGTCTGTGGATTCTTGCACATCAGCAGATCCCGAAAATGGGTATTCAAGCCGCCGACAAAGGTTCCGCAAGAGAAGCCTTTGCGCAACACCTCGTCAAAGAGGAGCAATGCCGCGGTGTAATCTCCGGCCAACAGATGATCGGTAATCGAGAAGTAGGTGTCGTAATCCAACACATTGAGGGTCGCGGCAACCTCGGCCGCAGAGAGTTTCGACCCACAGAAAGAGACCACCTTGTCGAACATCGAGAGGGCATCCCGCATTCCACCGTCGGCCTTCTGGGCTATGATATGCAACGACGCATCGTCGTAGCTCACACCCTCTTGTTGAGCAATATATTTAAGGTAGTTGACCCCATCTTCCACGCGGATGCGGTTGAAGTCATAGATCTGACAGCGGGAGAGAATCGTGGGGATGATCTTGTGTTTTTCGGTGGTTGCCAAGATGAAGACGGCATGGGCGGGCGGCTCTTCAAGGGTCTTCAGAAAGGCGTTGAATGCCGCGGCCGAGAGCATATGCACCTCGTCGATGATATAGACGCTGTAACGTCCCACTTGAGGCAGGATCCGCACCTGATCGGTCAGACTCCGGATGTCGTCCACCGAATTGTTGGAGGCTGCATCCAACTCATGAATATTGAAGGAGCGACCCTCATTAAAGGCACGACACGATTCGCACTCGTTACACGCTTCGGCATCGGGGCCCGGGTTCATGCAGTTGATGGCCTTCGCAAAGATGCGGGCACACGTGGTCTTACCCACTCCACGCGGGCCACAGAAGAGATAGGCGTGCGCCAACTGATGACGCGAGATGGCATTGCGCAGCGTCGAGGTAATATGCGACTGCCCAACCACCGAGGCAAAGGTGGCAGGACGATATTTCCGAGCCGATACGATAAAATTCTCCATAAGATCTGCGCTTCCCCTCTCTGCCTCTCACGTCGGGGTAGGCGACATGAGGTTCGGGCTTTCCACAAGGGCGAAACAAAGATAAGAATTTGGATAGACTTCCCCAAACCCCAGCCGCTCTCTTTTTTGGTTTTCATGCAAGAGATTTGGCCGATCCCCTTAAAAGGGCTATCTTTAACGCTCTTCATTCCTCACTCAAACCCCATTACACCATGAAAACACGGTTACACCCTTTTCTGCTCCTCGCCTCACTTCTCCTTCTGATCGGAGGCTGTCGCTCCATCAAACAGACCCAAATCGGGAAACTCAGCGGAGAACCGGTCTATAACGTACAAGATTTCGGAGCGCAGGGCGACGGCCTCGCCGACGACACGCACGCCATCCAGCAAGCGATCAATTACGCCATGGAGCAGGGAGGCGGCACCGTCTACTTCCCTCACGGTCGCTACCGCCTTGCCACGCTGCAAGAGGGGCTGCGCGTGAAGGCACACCTGCTGATCCCTCCTCAACGCACCCCCGACACCCGCGACTATGTCATGATTTGCCTCAAGGGAGCATGCTGCGTCACAACCCCCTGCGCCTATGCCAGCCACACCACCGAAGATCGGTACGAAGTGTGGGAGAACGGTTCCGTCCTCTTCTCCGATACGCTGGGTGCGCCTCAGACCGACCCTTCACAACCTCCGGTCTCGATTTTAGCCGCTGCCTCCGCCGACAATGTGTACGGCATGAACCCCTCCACCGTACGACTGGAAGATCTGGCCTTTCAGGTCAAGGCCGAAGAGGGGGGCTTCCCCTACCTCAGCGGAGTCAACATGGCCTACGCCGCCACGGTGTATGCCGACAACGTGCTGATCTACGCCTCCACACGCAACATGGTACTCCACTCGCCCTCCGCGGAGGGTCACTTCTCGGCCGGATTCATCGCTCCGCGCACGTGGTGTAATCCCGAAGAGGAGCTTCGGAATGTCAATGTGAAGAGTGCTTTCCGCTATGGCTTCCTCCTCTCGGAGCACGCCAACGGCAACGACCTCTCGGCATGGAACTGCGACGAAGCCTTCGTCTTCTCGCGAATGGATCACTCCGCGTGGCTCGGACGCATCCATGCCCAGAACTGCGCCCACATTCTCTCTTCGTTGGAGGTCGAATATGCCGGCCACACCGTAGGAAACTCCTATATCAAGATCGAACAGGTCGGCGTCGAGGTGAACAGTGGTCAGAAACCCCTTGACTTTAATTATAAGAGCTTCGTGAACGACCCGAAGGACCGACTCTACGGACGCATCTGGTATCATATTGTCAAATCGAACGTCGGAGCCGACAACTCCTACTACGTCACCCTCGGAGGCACCCATCTGCAAGCCGAAGCCTCCTTCTAACGAAACGGAGTTCCCGAAGTTTGCGTACCAAGGGCTTGACACCCATGCTCCGCACGCGGCATTCGGTTGTCCCGACTCTCATCATTCCTCCCGCTCGCTGCCGTTGTGCAGCGAGCGGAAGTTTTTTTGTAGGTCCACCTCAACGCCGAAATGCCATTTCGTCATCTTTCTGACACACAGACAGATCCAAAGAGACACTTTGTCTCTCATTGTCAGACTCTTATGCCAAAATTTCCATCTTCGTGCTTTGGCAGCTATTTTGCAGGTTTCTCTTCACAAAGTCCGAAAACAAATAGAGGAGAACCAAGATATGAACATCAACACATTAACCATTAAAGCGCAAGAGGCATTGCAAAGTGCGATGAACCTTGCATCGGCACACGGAAATCAAGCGGTAGAACCCGTTCACATCCTGCATGCCATTTTGGAGGAGGAGCAGAGTGTCGGGGCGTTCTTGTTGCAAAAGGTTGGAGTCAACCTTTCGGCGCTCCAGAGTGCTTTGCAACAAGCCATCGACCGTTTGCCTCACGTCGAAGGGGGCGAAGCCTACTTCTCACGCGAGAGTTCGGCAGCCATCCAGAAAGCCACCGACTACACGCAAACCTTCGGTGATAAATATGCCTCCGTCG
>JAQUZZ010000073.1 GCA_028691095.1 Alistipes sp.
GGGCTGAAACCATGGTGTTGCTTCAGACTCCCTATCATTTTATACCGAGCACGACTCACAAACAGACGAATGTCGAATGGGTCTTGGTCAACTACAAGAACGACTATACGATCGAAGTGAAATAGGGATTTGGCAAGCACGAATCCTACTTGCAACCTACGGCAGCGTGAGAAGCTGAGGGGCATTTGCACAAGAGCCCACACCCCTGTCGTTTGCCGCGTTACTAACCTTTTGAATGATTCTTATGAAGAGATTTTCCTTGCTTGGCGTGATGAGCCTGCTGTTGCTTTTGTCCGCGTGTCACTCCACCTCCGAACCTGCGAAGTGGGAGGCGCAACGTACGGTGATTACCGGACGTATCCTCCATCCGGAACTGCATCCCAACCAGAATCGCGTGCAGGTGCAGTTCAATCCGTTGCTCAAACAGAACGGGCAGAATATGCTCACCTTGCAGGCCGACTCGGTGACGGGGGTCTTTCGTCTGGAGACCGAATTGGCCTATCCGCAAGAGATATTCTTGAATTACCGGACGGGGTATCACCTCTTTGTGACCCCGGGCGACAGCCTCTACGTGGAGCTGAATGCCGAGATCTGGGATGCCGAGAGTCGACGTGACACGCTCAGTACACCGGCCATTCAGTTTTCCGGCAACCCCGAAGCGGCCAAACTCAATGCTTCGATGTACGGGCTGCAAAAATTCTTCCGGCCGTTGGTGGACAAATACCAAGATCAGCAGAGCCTTCAGAATGCGATCATGAATTCGCAAAGCGACGCCTTCGAGGTCTATATCGTTGAGCGGGAGAAGGAGTATCGAGCCTATTGGAAAAAATATCGTTCGCAGCCGGAGTATGATCCGTCACTCAAGCCGTGGATCGAGGATATGTTGCGCTATGATGCCTATTTCGGTCGGGTGTTGTATATGAATACCTATTTTTATTTACAGCAGGAGCATGGCGATAAGATGGAGATTCCCGATCTGCCCGAGGAGTTCAGTCATTTTCTGAAGAAATATGACCCGAATGACAATCAACGGCTCACTTACAGCCACGCCCTTTTCTTGGATGAGTATTATCAATACTTGATGAACACGGTCAATCGCCAGATGGAGCAGGATACGACCATCACCTCCAACGATCAGGCTTTCGACTATCTGACGCGCTATATGCAGACCCAGACGAAGGGATTCACGCGGGAGTTTATGCAGTGTAAATTCTACATGGAGATGATTCTCAATGCACCAGCCGAGGCTGTGGAGAAGCATTTGGGCAATCTGACGTTGCAGAATGCCTATTTCCAGCAGAAGATTCAGCATACCAATGCCCAGATGGAGGCTTTGCGTACGGCGACTCCGCCCGAAGGAATTGAGTTTATCGTCCCCGACACCTCCGTGACTCCGGATCTGTTTGAGCGACTGGTGGCTCCCTATGCCGGCAAGGTGGTCTATGTGGATTTTTGGGCTCCTTGGTGCGCTCCCTGTATGGAGGAGATGCCGGCCTCGGTGACGTTGCAACAACGCTATAAAAATCAAGAAGTGGTCTTTCTCTTCCTCTGTGGCGATGCCACCGAAACGGCGTGGCGATCGACGGTGTTGACCCAAAACATTACGGGTATTCATCTCAAACCTTCGGATGCTCAGATGGAGGCGATCTACAACCGCTTCAAGATCGAGGGAATCCCCCATTATCTGATTTTGGATCGCACGGGGAAGGTCGTCGTGGAGGATGCCCCGCGTCCCAGTGAGCCGGATGCCGTAGCGTCGCAACTGCGCAAGTTGTTGTAACCTTAAGGAGCGGAAGACTCGGAGCATGGAAGTCGTTCCGCTCTATCTCAAAAACGAGGTGTGATGAAACATCTACGCTACTGGATATGGTGGGTTGGGGTGTTGGGGTGTACCTTGGGATCGGTGGGATTGCAGGCCCAGCGTCCCGAGCCGTTGCAACGCAAGGATAGTGCGTCGTGGAGTATGATTTTGTTGCCCGATCCGCAATCCTACACGAAGTTTGATTACAATCATCCGATTTTTGAGCTGATGTTGCAATGGATTGTGAAGAATCAGGAGCGGCTGAACCTCAAATTGGTGCTCTGTACCGGTGATCTGGTGGAGCAGAATCAGCGTACGACCCCGCATGGGGTCAACGGCAATTTGGCCTCGGATGCACAGTGGAAGTTTATCTCGGAGGCCTTTGCGATCTTGGATTCCAAGATTCCCTACATTCTCTGCACGGGGAATCACGACCATGGGTTCGAGCGTGCCGAGAACCGATACAGTCAACTCAACTCCTTTTTTCCGATAAACCGCAATACGGGGTATGCCCAACTGTTGCGGGGTACCTTGGCGAATGCCGAGGGGATTCCGACCCTGGAAAATGCGTGGTATGAGTATGTAGACCCCCAGGGCGTCCGCTACTTGATCTTCTCGTTGGAGTTCAACCCGCGTCCGGAGGTGGTGGCCGAGGCGCGCGAAGTGGTAGCCCGTCCCGAATATCGAGATCATCGGGTGATCTACCTTACGCACAGCTACATGAAGTCCGACGGTACGCGTTTCGAGCAGGAGACCTACTACAAAGTGAAGCAGGTGACCTGTGGTGCGCAGCTTTGGACGCAGTTGATTTTTCCCAGTCCCAACTCGTCGATGGTGCTCTGTGGCCACGTAGTGGATGCGATGACCCATCGGGGGCAAGTCGGGTTTCGCAGCGACAAGAATGAGGCGGGGCGCATGGTGCAGCAGATGATGTTCAATGCGCAGGCCGAAGGCGGGGGATGGCACGGAAACGGTGGCGACGGATGGTTGCGGCTGTTGGAGTTTCATCCCGATGGAAAGAGGGTGAGTGTACAGACCTTCTCGCCCTTGTTCGGAGCCTCTCCGACCACTCAGAAAGAGGCATTGCGCACCGCGTCCTATGACGCCTTCGACTTTATACTGGAGTAAGCCACGTGCATTTTTTCGCAATTCATGGATCGGTATATCAGAAATATACCGTGATGATAGGGGTAACAATCAATCGTCCGTACTGCAACGACTTGCAGTACGGACGATTGGTTATTGGATGGTAGGCTTCAGACAGATTCAGCCCTGACGTGCTTTCCCTCAACTACTCCTCGATGTAGCCGAAACGACGCAGTTGTCGTTCGTCGTCGCGCCAGTTGTCATTCACCTTGACAAAGAGTTTCAGGAAGACCTTCTTCCCCAAGAAGGCCTCCATATCTTCGCGAGCCTGTGTCCCCACCTTGCGCAGTTGACTCCCTTTGTGGCCGATGAGGATGCCTTTTTGGCTTTCGCGGGCGACGTAGAGGGTGGCACTGATCCGGTCGATCTCCGGTGCTTCGTGGTATTCGTCGATTGATACCTCCACGCAGTAGGGAATCTCTTTCTGATAGTTGAGTAGAATCTTCTCGCGGATGATCTCCGAGGCAAAGAAGCGTAACGTCTTGTCGGTGAGCGTATCCTTGGGATAGAAGGCCTCCCCCTCAGGCAGCAACTTCAGAATGCAGTCGAACAATCCTTGGATGTTGAACTTTTTGAGTGCCGAGACCGGAACAATTTCGGCCTCAGGGAGTGCTGCGTGCCATTGTTCGACCCGTTGCTCCAGAACTTCCGGTGTCGTGAGGTCGATTTTATTCATCACCAAGAGGGTTTTGATGCCACTCTGTGCGATTTTGGTTACGGTTTCGGCGCAGTCCGTGGGGGTTTCGTGGATGTCGGTGACGTAGAGCAGCACATCGGCATCGCGGAACGCACTCTGCACGAAACGCATCATCGACTCCTGAAGTTTGTAGTTGGGTTTGAGAATGCCCGGGGTGTCGGAGTAGACGATCTGGAAGTCATCGCCGTTGACGATGCCCAAGATCCGATGGCGTGTGGTTTGAGCCTTGGAGGTGATGATCGAGAGTTTCTCCCCCACAAGGGCGTTCATGAGCGTCGATTTCCCCATGTTGGGATTCCCGATGAGGTTGACAAATCCGGCTTTATGCATGATTTCTGTGCACCGTGTGCAGTTTAATGGACGATAAGGAGGCGTTCCAAGGTTAGGCTTTGGAGAGGGTCTCCCACAAGAGATCTTTGAGTTGAGAAATATTGAGCCCCGAGACGGCCGAGATCATGAGGGTCGGGAGTTCGGGAAACTCTTGGGCGATGGCTTGCGACAACTCCTCATCCAGCAGGTCGCACTTGGTGATGGCCAGCAGCCGCTGTTTGTCCAACAATTCGGGGTTGTAGAGTTGCAGTTCGTTGAGCAGAATCTGATACTCCTGCCGTATATCCTTGGTGTCGGCCGGAATCATGAAGAGCAAGACCGAGTTGCGTTCGATATGACGCAGGAAGCGCGTTCCCAATCCGCGCCCTTCGTGTGCCCCCTCGATGATCCCGGGAATGTCGGCCATGACAAACGATTTATGGTCGCGACACTCCACGATGCCCAAATTGGGCTCCAGGGTCGTGAAGGCGTAGTTGGCGATTTTCGGTTTTGCAGCTGATACGGCAGAGAGTAGGGTTGATTTTCCGGCGTTGGGGAATCCCACCAGTCCGACGTCAGCCAGCACTTTGAGTTCCAGAATAAACCATCCCTCCACGCAATCTTCGCCCGGCTGTGCATAGCGCGGAGCTTGGTTGGTTGGGGTTTTGAAGTGCCAGTTTCCCAAGCCTCCGCGACCGCCTTGCAGCAGCACGACCTCTTCCCCGTCTTGGGTGACTTCGGCGGACAATTCGCCCGTTTCGGCATTGCGAGCGATGGTTCCCAAGGGAACCTCGATGATTACGTCGTTGCCCCGTTTTCCCGAGGAGCGGGCTCCGCTGCCCGACTCACCGTCGCCGGCAAAGATGTGTCGTTGATATTTCGGGTGGATCAGCGTCCAATATTGGCTATTTCCGCGCAATATGATGTTGCCTCCATCGCCTCCATCGCCTCCGTCGGGGCCCCCGAACTCCACATATTTTTCGCGGCGGAAGTGACGGGATCCGGCACCGCCCTTGCCCGAGCGACCGAAAATCTTTACGTAATCGACAAAGTTCGATGAAGCCATAGTTGATCTTTTTGAGATGAAATCCGAGTAAGTAACCCCCATTTATACGGTATGTGCTTGATATACCGATGGGGTTATTGCCAATCAATAGCACACTGTGCAATTCCAGCAGGATGAGTCATTGCGCGTGCCGTGCGCGACGCTGTGGTGGCGAAGCGGGTATTCACGGAGAGGGCGCGTTGCGACGCATCGTCGGAATGGAGTAGGGTGAGTCCCGAATGGTTTGAGAAAAACGCCCTGCTATTCGGGTCAAAGGTAATATTTTCTTTACCTTTGGCAAAGTTTGTACCACAATGCGTCGTCGCACACCCCATAAAAAGATAAGTCGGAGCACCCAAGGATGGATTATCGTTCTGCTGCTTCTGTTGCTGGGAGGAGTTCTCTACTTCTCCTATCGGAGGCCGATTACCCCTGTCGTGCCTCCGGCTGCCACGTCGTCGTCCCCTCATGAAACCGCCTCTGCACGCCGCTCTGCGGAAGCGCAGGGCAAAGCGCGCAGTGTCGCCACCCCGAAAGCGTCGAGGCGTGATGCCGTGCAGCCTCCAGCCGATTTTTCCGAGGGGGAGGAGACCTTGGCGTTACCGGCCCTTACCCAACCGGCGTTCATCCTGCGAAATGCGGCGGGTCGTTATACGCTCTGTTATGACACCCTCTATCGTCAGGCTGCTTGGGTGGCCTATCGCCTCACGCCCGAGGAGGTGCGACACAAGGGGGTGAAGCGGAGTAACCGATTTTACAGCGACACGATGGTGCGACAACATCGGTGGCCTTCAGCCGTCGATCGGGATTACCGTGGCAGCGGATATGATCGCGGCCATTTGCTCCCCTCGGCCGACCGCAACGACTCCCCGTCGGAGAATCTTGCCACCTTTTCGTTGGCCAATATTGCGCCACAGCGTCCGGCACTCAATCGGGGCGTGTGGCGTCTACTGGAGGAGCAGGTGAGGCGTTGGGCTGCTGCCGGAGATACGCTCTACATTGTTGCGGGTGGGGTGTTACGCCCCGATTTGCCCCGCATCGGAGAGGGAGTGGGGGTTCCCAATCATTTCTTCAAGGCGATTCTCTTGCATCATGATACCCTTTGGCGTGCCGTCGCCTTTCTGATTCCCAATCAAGAGGAACTCCCCAATGATTTTTCGCGCTACAAGATGAGCGTCGATTCGTTGGAGAAGCTCCTCTCCCAAGATTTTTTTCCGGCTCTTCCCGATACGTTGGAGTCGCGCATCGAGGCGCAATGTCCCTCGAAATAGGGGCCGATCATCGCACGGATCGCACGCTTCGCCGTGGCGAGAGGGTGATTCACCCCGCCGATTTTCCGTTTCACCGGTTCTCTGGGATTCTTTTTTCGAGTTAGGAACTATTTTTGTTTCAGCAAATCGGAATGAAGGTACAGCATGGGATTGTACCCGTTCCTAACAAAAAGGAATCACTAAATCTTAACGTTATGAAAGCATTGAAATTTTTAGCAACAGGAGCTGCTGCGATGCTCCTATGTGTAGTTACCTTGATGGCACAACCTCCTCACCGCGGTGGCGAGGGACGTCCCGAGATGGATCCCGCGAAGCAAGCGGCTCAAATGGCGCAACGCATGACCCAGCAGTTGTCGTTGAACGCAACCCAGACGGCCGAGTTGACCAAGGTATTCCAAGCGCAGTTTGAACAGCGCGCCAAGGATCGTGAGGCCAACAAAGCGCAGTGTACCAAAGATTCGGCTCAGTGCAAGAAGATGAAGGGCGCGAAGAAGGGGGGCGATTCGACCGCTATGGCCGCTCGCAAAACCATGATGGAGAAGCATCGTGCCGAGATGGATGCACAGATTAAGAAGATCTTGACCGACGAGCAGTATCAGAAGTGGACAGCCATGCAGGAGAAGATGCGTCAACGCCCCGGTCGCCCCGATGGAGCTGGACGTCCTGCGGGTCCCGGTCCCGACGAGGAGTAACCGAAAAGAATCGTTTTTGGGGAAGAACGCCCCGGTAGAGACCTTTCGCGTAGGGTCTTGGCCGGGGCGTTTCGGATGGAATGCAGGGGAATGCAGGGGGTGTATGGGGGTGATTCCCTTGCACC
>JAQUZZ010000074.1 GCA_028691095.1 Alistipes sp.
AATGCCAATCACCCCCGCCAGTGTTCTATCTGGCGGGGGTGATTGGCTGAGATGGGGATTTGTGGGTTACCCTCTTATGACCTTTCTATCATTCTTCTCTCTTCCTTCGATAACCCTTATTTCCCCCCCCCTACACCGTAGGGAAGGAGTTCTTTAGTCCTATTTTACGCCTTGAAATCCACCGTGTCGGGAGATTCGGTATATACCGGCCGTGACCCATGGATTCAATTCCTCTTTTCGATCACTTAGAAATTGAAGTTCAACCCGCTGAGTATTGTGGCGCGGGGCATCGGGTATCCTGCATTGATTTCGTAGCGTTGTGCCAGCAGATTTTCGCCTCGAACAAAGAGTTCGAGAAAGCGAGTGGCGCGGAAGCTGGCCTGCGCACTCCACAGGACAAAGTGCTCCTGCGTGTCGGGATTGACGGCGGTGTAGAGTCCATGAATGTATTGAACCCCTGTGGAGGCACTCCAACGTTGACGCTGGAAGTAGACGCCGGCAAAGAGTTTATGTTGCGGGGCAGCGATCACGGGATACTTCATGTGGAGCCAACTGTAATTGGCGGATACCGACCACATGGCGTTCAGGGCATAGGAGAGTTCGACTTCGAGGCCGTAATTGCGCACGCTGCCCGTATTGATGTTTAGAGGGCGGCCGTCGACCGGAACCCGCATAATCATATTCTCGCCGTGGATGTAGTAGAGATTGAGCCCGTAGGAGAGTTTTCCGGCAAGCAGGCGTTGCGCGAAGGCCACTTCGTAGCTCATGAGCCGTTCGGATTTCAGATTGGGATTCTGGGGCGGGAACATATACATTTCGCGAAGGGTCGGGAAACGAAACCCTTTGCTGACCATTGCTTTGAGAGAAGCACTGCGCGAGAGGTAGAAGGTGGCTCCTCCTTGCGGAATCCATTCGGTGCCGACGTGCGAGTGATGATCGAGGCGCAATCCTGCATCCAAGGAGAGCCATCGACCCACGCTTTGACGAAAGTCCAGATAGCCGGCCACCTCATTTTGGGTCTTATCGGCTGTAGTTTTGTTTTCGTGGCTCTGGAGGTAGTAATTCCATGCCTTGCCTCCAAAGTGCTGATAGTCCACCCCTACGGTGATGCGGTTCCCCGCAAAGAATGAGGCACTCTGATACCATGATACCCCCATCATCCGATCCCGAGAGTTGAAGTGATACTCCAGTGGCTGAGCGCCCGGGGCGTACCCGTCGTTGATCGTATGCCGCCCCCAGTTGTAGAAGAAGCTCAAGGCTCCTGAGGTGTGGGCGTATTCGTTCTCCACCACCACAGAGGTCACACCTCGGGTGATGCGCGAGTCGTTGTCGAGAAGGGGTGCGGTGACCGACCCCGGATTCGAGGCATTGAAATGGGTGAGATTTAAGTCGGCCCAGAGTTTCCATGCCCGGGTGAGCTGATAGCCCATTTTGACATACCCTCCGTATTGCTCAAACCCCATGTTCTCTCGATGCCCGTCGGTGCGGTTGTAGGAGGCCGTGACGATGCTGGAGAAGCGTCCCGACTGGATACTACTGGAGGCCTCGGTTTGCAGGGTCTGGAAGGAGCCGTAGCTGAGGTTGAGGTGAGATCTCACCCCGTCTTGCTTGATTTTGCGGGTGATGATATTGAGGACACCTCCCATGGCATTCGAGCCGTAGAGTACCGAAGCGGGGCCACGCAACACCTCGACTCGTTCGGCCAACATGGATTGATAGGCGTCGGCAATCGGATGCCCCATAAGCCCCATATATTGAGGGTGGCCATCAATGAGCACCAACATACCGGTTGTGGGTGAGCCCTGCGCGCCGTTGCCGATGCCGCGGAGGGTCATTCCTCCGGAGGCTCCGGTAGAGACTCCATAGCCCATGATGCCCCGGCCGGTGATGAAGAGTCCTGGAACCTGTTCGGTGAGGGTGGGTAGCAACGAGGAACGATGGCTCTGCTCGATCATCTGGCGGTCAACGATCGAGAGGGTCATGGGCAGGTAGCGTAGATCGGTTTTGTTGCGGGTTCCCGTGACCACAGCCTCAGGAATCGCATAGGGTTGATTTAGGGTGTCTGTGTCCGTGGGTTGGGCTTGCGAAACGTGGAACCACAGCAGAAGGCTGAGGGTGAGCGTGAAGGGTTTGAACATGGAGTTGGGTTTGTGTTTGGGTAAAGGAAAGATGGATCGCAATCGACCCACAATGGCCGGCTATGCCGGAAAGGAGGGGGCGTGGAGAAAAATCGGCGGTGATGCCGTCTCGTCCGACTGGATGCTGGCCTCACAAGGCATCCAAGCCCAGAAGGTCGAACCCTCTCCCTCGTCCGACTCAAAGCCGATCTTACCCTTTTTGGATTCGATGATGGCTTTGCAGATGGAGAGTCCCAGTCCGGTGCCTTGGGCAAAATCGTCTAACTTCTCGAAGCGATGGAAGATCTTCTCGTGTTTGTCTTTGGCAATTCCGATGCCCGTATCCTCCACATAGATGCGCAGTCCGTGCTCGATGTAGTCGTAACCCATGAGGATATGCCCTTTGGGGGTGTATTTGATGGCATTGGTAACGAAGTTGGTGAACAACTGGGCTAACAGATGTTTGTCCAAGGTGACCACACATGAGAGGTAGGGATTGAAGGTTCGGAACTCAACCTCAGTGTGGGTCTCTCGCTGTTGCAGCGAGGCGGCCAAATGGTTAAAGAAGGGGACGACGTCGAAGGACTCCTTGTCTAACTCCACCCGTCCTGCCTCGATTTTCGAGAGGTCGAGAATATCTCCGATCAGATGCAGCAGATGGTCGCTGTTCGTGTTGATGATCTGGATGAAGTGTGCACGCTCCTTCGGGTCTTCGGTATCTTGGAGCAGAGAGGAGAAACCGACAATGGCATTCAGCGGTGTGCGGATCTCATGACTCATGTTGGCCAAGAAGGCGGATTTGAGCATATCGGCTTGTTGGGCTTTTCGGGTCTCCTCCTTGAGCTGTTCCAGCAGGGTCATAAGTTGGGTATTGTTGCGAACCAAACCCGAATAGCCACAGATTGCTCCTTGCTCGTCACGAATGGCCATGCCATTGATGGTTGCATAGAGATTCTGACCCTCTAAAATAAGATGACGATCATTGGAAAAGTGATCCACGGCTTGGTGTTGCATGCGCTCGATGATGGCTTGAGCTGATGCGCGCTCCTTTGGATCTATCTTGGAAAGATACTCCTCCACAGTGAGGGTGTTCTGCGCAATGAGATCGGAGTCTCCTCCCGTTAACGTGAAAATCTGATGCAACAGATCGTAATCCCATACGGTAATGTCGCTGTGGCTTAAGATATAGTTGAGTTTCTGACTGTATAGGCGCAACTCTCGTGTCAGACGTACTTGGATGGTGTTGTCGTACCGAAGGCCGGTGTAGACCACCACTCGTCCGGTGGAGTCATAGGTCAATGGGGTGCCACTAAAGGTGACGTAGTGCCATTGTTGTTCATTGGGGAAGGTCAATCGCAGATCCACCGAGAACGGATGATCTTCTCCCCGATTCATGGCTTCGAGAATGGGGTTGACCAGTGCCCGATCCTCCGGGAGAATATTTTGCAGATAGAGTTGGTGATCAATGGATTCTCCACCCACGTTCTGTTGTTCGTTGAAAATGATAAATTTATGTTTGCGATTGTCGTAATTCCATTGCATGATGCCACTCTCTTGAATGGCTAAGGTGGTTCGTTGCTTATAGGCCTCCAACTCCCGACGATATTGTAATTTCTGGGTAATATCTTTTTGAGACCCTTTCACTCCAACGATTTTGCCTTGATGGTTTGTCTCAGGAATCATGAAGCATTCATAACTTCGATAGGCCTCTTCCTCTGAAGTTGCCCAAGCAGGCTTATAACGAAAAATTGCGGCACAATGCGCTTGTTTGCCCGAGAGTAGGGACTCCAGAACCTCCGATTGCAATTTTCGATCTTCGGGATGCAGCATTCGTTGGTTTTGCTCTGTGGAGAGCCCTTGATCTGCCAGCGTATTACCGTATAGGGTTTGAAATTGGTGATGCAGTGCGTCGTAATACCAAACCGAAATGGATCCGGAAATTAAAATGAGTTGCAGGTCTCTGTGCGAAAGATGAATGTTTCGTATGCGCTGGGAGGAGTTGGTCAGATGGGTCTCATCGAAGTAGATCCCCATAATGCGTTTTGCGGAAGTGTCTTGGGTTAAAATGGTTGTAAATTCGCCTCGAATGCGAGAGGTGTTATGGGTGGCCGGGTCGATCAGCGAGAAATGAAGCGATTGATGGGTGATTCGTCCAGAAGCCAGATCCGAGAGCATTTGCCGGTAGGGGTTCCGATCATCGGGGTGCAAGAAGGCGATATGTTGTTCCAGTGAGATGCCTTGAGAGAAAAGAGCTCTTCCATAGAGAGGGTAGAAGAGTGCGGTCTGGGGTTCATACTCCCAAATGGAGATTTGATCCGAGGCGGTTTGAGATAGGGTGTGTGACGATTGGGGTTTTTGGGGCTTCTTGTAGTAGCTTGAGGTATAGTGGATCTTGTAGATATGAACGAAAGCTGCTATGGTGGTCAGTGCTAAGAAAATACAACCTATGGTTAACCCTGTGATCATCGTCTGCTTGTCTTTATCGGTTTGTGTGTGGTGATACACTTAGAGTGTGAGATCTAAGTGTTCTTAGTCTGAGTGGTGTGACGCGAGTGTACATATTTGAATCTAATATAAAGAAATAGAGAGAAAGGTGAAATTCTGCTTTTTTATCAAACTTCGTATCCCGAAGGAGAGGGACGTAAAGCACAATTTTTAGGGAACATACATTCCAACTTTATGTAAAAAGGATAGGTCTTGGTGTGAAAAAATAGGAGAAAATCAAGGCCAACGTGGCATTTTTTGCGCTTCGTGCAGGATGCGTGCTGGAATAGAAAGGATAAAACGACACCTTTCGGGAGAAAGATGTCGTTTCACACAATTCTATGGAACCCTTCACGTCGCAGGAAATTTGTGATATACCTACGGTGCTTAGCGATCCATGCAGCGGTGTGCTATTTCTTAGCGCAACCGGTTTTGGCAGCTTTGCAGCAACCGGTCTTCACCTCTTTGTTGCAGTTGGCTTTGCAATCCTTGCAATCCTTGCAGTCCTTGCAATCTTTGCAGTTGCTTTTGCACTCTTTTTTGCAATCCTGTTTCTTCTGGCAACACTCTGTTTTGGCTTTTGCAGCCTTCCCGTTGGTGTTGGAGGTTCCCTGTGCAATGGCTACCGAGAACAAGGCTACGGCAAACAGGGAGGCGAGGGCTAAAATACGCTTTCTCATGGAATAATGAATTTTATGAAGTGAATTTTAAAGAGTTACTGATTCATTCCCATCACGTTATGCAATAGACGGATGAGTTCGGTTCATAACCCGCAACGTGCGAAGATAGCATTTTTTTATACATCTTCACCCCGCTTCTGGTAAATGAACGCGCGATCGACACTTTTCGGTATGTATCGACGCGATATTTTCTCTTTTTTTTCTATCTTCGTCATCCAGAACCCCCTGCGTCGGGTAGGGGTGAGCCTGTGGTGCACCGAGTGCGTTACGGCTTGGAATATGGATGCCTGTGAAGGTCAAAAAGAGCAAAATCTATGAGTGATCATTCTTATCCCCGATACTCCTATCAAGTGTTGCCCCGTGAGGTGGATCTCACCAAACGAGTGACAATCATTACGCTGGGCGATTATATTCTCCATGCGGCCGGAGAGGATGCCGATCGGATCGGCTTCGGGGTAAACCATCTGCAAGAGGTGGGTAATTCCACGTGGGTGCTTTCGCGCATGGCCATTGAGGTGGATCGTTTTCCGGCAGAATACGAGCGTTACACGATCGGTACGTGGGTTGGAGAGATCAATCGTCTGACCACGACCCGTAATTTCATCCTGCATGATGCGCAGGGGCGGCAATTTGCAACGGCCACCACCCAATGGGCGATGATTGATATGCAGAGTCGCCATCCGTTGGATCTGCGCGAGAATGTGAATTATGCGGCCGCCTTGATCCCAGAGCCGTGTCCGATGGATCGTCCGGCCAAGATCGCACGCATCGAGGGCGAGGAGGTGGAGACCCATCGGGTGCGATATAGCGACATCGACTTCAACCAGCACACCAACACGATGAAATACATTCAATGGATGGTCGATACCTTGCCATTGGAGTATTTGACCGAGCGAGGGCTGCGTCGATTGGATATAAACTTCCTGCACGAGACTCGTTATGGACAGCAGGTAGTGTTGCATCGTGCCTCGACGGACTCGGCAGATCATTTTGAGGGAGTGCTGCTTCCCGACCAGACTCCGGTGTGTCGCGCCCTGTTCACGTGGTGCAAGTAGGGCGTCCGGAAGTTTTGCATCGAGAGACTAAACCCAGTGTGCGATTGATGAGCAACCCCCACATCGGTAGATCCGGAAGATGCCGTAACAAAAGACAATCATTTTTCAGTCACTTATAACCTAAAATGAACCTAATAATATGAGAACAACCCCATGGATTATACTGAGCGGAGCCTTGTGGCTTGGCGCGTGTACCTCGACTCCGAAACCGACAGAAGTGCTTTTTAACGGCACGGACTTGACCGGATGGACTGCGTATCTGCAAGATTCGACGGCCGATCCGCAGACGGAGTTTGTGGTACGGGATGGCGTGATCGCGCTCTCCGGAAAATTTGGTTACATCCGCACCGAACGGTCGTATGCCAACTACCGTTTGCAGGTGGAGTGGCGTTGGCCCGACTCCGCGACCAACAGCGGTATCTTTCTTCAGGTGGCTGAGGATGGGATTTGGCCCAATGGCTATGAGTGTCAGTTGTGGAATACCCATGCAGGAGACCTTATCAATTCGGGCGGTGCCGATTGTGCCATATACCGCGCCGACACCACACAGATGATCGGGTCCAAACGCAATGCCTCCAACGAACAACCGGTCGGAACGTGGAATCAGGCCGAGATCGAGTGCCGTGACCGGACGATTCGGATCTCGATCAATGGCGAATTGCAGAATGAGATCACCGAGACCTC
>JAQUZZ010000075.1 GCA_028691095.1 Alistipes sp.
ACAATTATGGAACTCACGTTATTTAGTCGACCCTTAAAAAGCCACTCCACTCTGAAGTAAACAAGTCCAAGGTTTTTCCCTGCTATAAACACTCCATCTACAAATAAGCCACAAAAGAACCCTCAGCAAGAAAACGAATAAGGTCACTAAAAAAGTAACCGTTACTTTGACGGGCAGTTTGCGTAAGAGAAGCTATAATCGTGTTACTTTGCTCGATATGCCTCAATCTAAGTTTGTCCAGACTTTGAAAGAAATAGCAAAAGAGTTGGGTATTTCTTTTGAGGAGTTGAAACGAGCGAAATTTACCCAATGCGAAATCGGAGCTAATGTCAGAACTCGAATACCTGCCATTGACATTTTGCCCTTAGTGGTAAATTATTGCCATTATAAAAGAATTGATGATTACATTGATAAGGAGTATAACAAATTCACGTTGAGAATTGACATTGCGAAGTACCTAATCGGAAAAAGTAAGTCGTTTCAGCTCAATCTACCCCCTCTGATACGGAATTTATGGGGTATTTCGACTATTAATAAGTAGAAGAAGTAAGTATATAGACAATATAGAAGAGTATTATATACTTTGATGCAATTTTTCGATTCCGCCCAATCAATCTTTTATCACTTTGAATTAATGCGCAATCGAACCACTATATCTTAATATCTGAATCACAAAGCCAAATATACACTTCTCCCAGTATTATATTGGTGGCTATTGAGTTTCCTTTGTAAATGGTGGAATAAGCAATCGAATCACTATCGGATATAAGGGAAGTACAAACGTATTATTCCGCTATTGCAGTGAAAGCGCAAACGTGGTTGTATGCCGTGTATGGCTTCTCTGGCTTTAGTCCGAGAATATTTTGCTAAACGGGTCACGTTTTTTCGGGTTGGGAGAGGCGTGGTATTTTCAGCCAAAGCGAAATAAAATGATGAGAATAAATATCAATATTTTATCAGAGTCAATTAAAATTTATTATATTTGCATAATAACAAGGACATTACAAGATGATACCTGCATTCAATCATAATAATGTTATTCCTCCTCATTTGGGTAACCCAACTCAAATAAGTGACGTGTCTCCATATGAATGTGGAATTGTGGAGTTTTGCAAGCATTTTGCAACCAGTTCAGAACGGATAGAAATACTTAAAGGTTTTGTTAGCTTTAGAATGCAAATGATTGAAAATGGAATCATACATGGATACCAGTGGATAGATGGCAGTTTCTCTGAAAATATTGAAGAATCAGAGTGCCGTAATCCTAATGATATTGATGTAGTTACATTTATCCTCTTTTGATATAGTAAACCATAATGTATATTTTCAATTTGTATTTGATTTTGATGTCGATTATGTAGAACGTATTCCTCAAGTCGATATTTCAGTCCTTCATGGTAAAGATTCTAACCTTATGCTTAAAACGTACCTTGGCTCAAAGTCATTATCATGGAAGCATGAAGATGAATATCGCTTGATATTCGAGGGTAAGGGTTTTTTTGATATTGATTATAGGGCTATTACAGGCATATACTTTGGGTATAGAATGCACGAGAATGAGGTTGATTTTATAATGGATAAACTCAAAGGCAGAGGACTGAGTTACTATAAAATGGAGCTGATAAATAAATCATATAAATTCAAACCTGAAAGAATTGCAGATAAATATGCAGATGCACCTCAATACATTGCTAATAGTCTCGACTATGACATTGATGAATTGCTTATGACTGCGAGTATGTTGGGAGAAGAGGCATACTCCTATAAAGACAAGCTAATTCAAGCTCTCGAAATTGTCAAGCACGAACCGTTAATAAAAAAGATTTATATTGCTACTGTAAGTATGGAGTCAGGAGAGCCATTATTTATTATTTGGGCTTATACAAAATCAGGTATTCCTGCAAGCAAAGAATTTAATTTTAAGTTGAATGAAAAAGGAGAGGTTTATAGAGTTAAGTAAAGTTTTTGCGCCCCTATATCCGCCCCTCCAAAAGAAAAAGGGTCTTTAACCAGCTATAAATTAGCTCATTAAAAACCCTCTTTGAGGTCTGAAGCGGATTCGAACCGCTGTACGAGGTTTTGCAGACCTCTGCCTAGCCACTCGGCCATCAGACCCTTGCTGACGGAGCACAAAGGTAGTTATTTTTTGGATTCCTCCAAATTTCCAAGCATAAAAAAATGCACGCTGCCCCTTCGTCGTTCTCTTGTCTTTGCTCGGCACATACCGAACCCTCTTTGTGGGGGTCTGATTCTCTATCGCTTACCAACTCCACAAAGCCGCTCATTCTCTATCGAGGGTCTTATACGATGCGACGGAAGTTTCACAAATTTGAAACGTAAAGGCTCCATTCCGTTGTGTGGATCGCAACTCGTGAACCACGCAATAACAAACTCCTTCCCCAACGGTGTAGAGGCAGTGGAGAGGGGTTGTTGAAGTTCCGATGGCTTTTGCACATAGACTTTAACGGGAACTTCACGAATTGAACTGTAAAGGTTTCAATTCGTGAAGTTCCCGTTAAGTGGCTGCACCCCTTCATCAGGCAAGATATGCCCGATACTCGATGCGTTGATTACGAAGCAAGCACGCTGTGCTTAAATGTATTTTTTGATCATTTCGGTCAACAATCCCACCACGATCGGTTTGGCCATATAGTCATTACACCCGGCCTCGATGGCTTTCTGTTTGTCGCTATCGAAGGCATTGGCCGTAAGAGCGATAATCGGAATGGCAGTATCCAGCTTGCGGATTTCGCGGGTTGCCGTCAATCCATCCATCTCGGGCATCTTAATGTCCATTAGGATCAAATCCGGTTTCTCGCTCTGAAACAGGGTCACTGCTTCGCAGCCATTCATGGCTCGAACCACCTGATACTCTTTTCTCAAAATAATTGAAACCAACAAAAAATTACTGTCGGTATCCTCCGCGACTAAGATCTTTTTCAGTTGCATATAATTATGATTCAAAAATTTCTTTACTATGAATAAAACTCCCCTAAAAATTCGTCCTCTCTCTTTTTTGACAATTTATAAGAAGGTACGTTCGTACAATACAAAGTATTCGTGATATTAGCTATTGCCACGAGGTTCGTCCAGTATAACCGTCGAACCCGCCCAGAGAGACTTCTCTCGTCTCTCTTCTTGCTAATATTGATTTTACAAAGGTATAGTTTTTAATTGAAGAAACGGATTAAGATATCACAAATTTATCATCTTAACCATCAAATAGGTCTTTTTATCGCTCAAATCGCAGAAATCGGAGCGAACCAAGCCTCCTCTCCTACCCTTCGGCAGACGATGTCAAAGCCAAAACCGCGTCGGCAACCTGCTGCATCAACCATTTTGGAGTCGAGGTAGCTCCGCAGATTCCCACGGAGTCGCATCCCTGAAACCACGCGGATTGCAGCTCCTGTTGGTCTTCGATGTTGTAGCAACGGGGATTGGACTCCCGACAAACCTCATAGAGAACTTTCCCATTGGAGCTTTTGCGACCGCACACGAAGAGCACCACATCAAACCGTTGCGCAAATTCGCGTAGGTGAGGGTTGCGGTTCGAGACCTGACGGCAGATGGTGTCATTCACGGTCACCTGTTCGGGATGAAGGGCACGACGCAGAATCTCTTGACGTACCTGCTCGAACAGCGCCAAACTCTGGGTGGTCTGGGAGAGCAGGTAGATCGGATGCGTAAAGTCAATGGCCTCCAAGTCGGCTAAGGTTTCGACCACGAGAGCCTCTTCGTGCACCTGTCCCGTCAGACCCACCACTTCGGCATGGCCTCGTTTTCCAAGGATCACCACCTGCCCTTGCGTGGCGCGCATCGCTTCGTGCGCCTTGACCACCAAGGTCTGAAGATGAGCCACCACCGGACAGGTGGCGTCGATCAGCCGGATCTGATACTGTTGCGCCAAGCGATAGGTTTCGGGGGGCTCGCCGTGTGCGCGAATCAACACCGTGGCACCCGATAAGGCCTCAAAGCGATCCCGCGAGATGGTCTCCAAGCCCAAACGCTCCAGCCGCTGCACCTCCACCCGATTGTGCACAATATCGCCCAACGAATAGACCCTACCCAAAGTAGAGAGCGACTCTTCCGCCTTGGTGATCGCCTTCACGACCCCAAAACAGAAGCCCGATTTATCATCAATTTCAATCTTCATACTTCTTTTTTCAGCGTTTCACGCCCCGCAGGCTACATCCACACCGCCACACGTTGCATCACCCACTCCATCTGCTGTTCGACGGTCATGTGGCTATTATCCAGCACCACCGCATCCTGAGCTTGTCGCAGCGGGCTGATTTCCCGATGCTGATCGGCCTCATCGCGCTCTCTAAGGTTGCGTGCCACCTCCTCCAAAGAGGTCGGATCGCCTTTGGCTTGCAGCTCACGGTAGCGACGCTGGGCTCGCACCTGAGGGTCGGCGGTCATAAAGATCTTGAGTTCGGCATCGGGAAAGACCACCGTGCCAATATCTCGTCCGTCCATCACAATGCCCTTGTGGCGGCCCATTTCTTGCTGAAGGTGCACCAAATAGGTACGCACCGCACCGATCTGACTCACGCGACTCACCCAGTCGCTCACCTCCAACGATCGAATCTGCGACTCTACATTCTCATCATTCAGATAGAGGTCGCTTGCACCCCGTGCGGGATTGAAGCGAAACGTAAGCTGAACTTTCGGAAGAAGTGCAATCAACTTCGGAGTGTCGATCTGGGTCGTGATTGCGCCCTGACGCAATCCAAAGAGGGTCACGGCACGATACATGGCTCCCGTATCGACAAAGATATAGCCCAGCCGCGCAGCAATCTCACGGGCAAACGTGCTCTTGCCGCACGAGGAGAAGCCGTCGATGGCAATGGTGATTTTCGAAGCTGAGGAGTTAACGGTTGAAGAATTCATAGACCGGAGCATTAAAGAAGATCGAAAGAATGGCCGCAGCACCGAGCACGACGATCAACGTTCCCGAGATCCGATTCATCCACAAGATGTGGCGCGGACGGAACCGACGGCGTAGAAAATTCACAAAGAAGGTCAACAGAAACCACCAAATCGAGGTTCCGGAGAGCACTCCGACGATCATGGCGACATTGTTGCCATAGGGTGCTCCCTCGGCACTGACGCCACTGGCCGCAAACAAGGCCACAAAGATCAGAATGTAGGCGGGGTTGGCCAAGGTAACCAAAAGAATGGAGAGGTAGTCGCCCCACAGATTGGAGTTCTTGCCGGCACGATTGCGCCGGATCTGCTGCACGGGGTTCTTCAGCAGGATGGTCATTCCCACGATAATCACCGAGATACCCCCCAGCACCTGAATAATCACCAGATTTTTCTCGATAAAGGAGAGCACCACGGTCAGCGAGAACAGGGCGATGGCCGCAAAGATCGTATCTGCCGTCGCCGCACCCAAACCCGACACAAAGCCCGAACGCTGATTGTTTCCCACCGTACGTTGAATGCACATCACACCGATGGGCCCCAGGGGGATGGAGGCGACCAGTCCTATCAGAATACCTTTAAGAAAAACTTCAACACCCATGCATCAAGTGGTTAACCGACAATAGCTCGTAAAGCATCGTGAAACGCTCACACAAAAGTAATAAAATAACGGAAGTTTCACCAATCTTACAAAGGTCGCCCCCCGCCACCTCCCTACTATCCCAACGCTTGGAGCGGATAAAACGAGGCTCACCAATCTACATAAAACCGTCAACAAAAAGCATTTAGTGGGAATTTCACGAATTTAAGCACAAACCACTCCTTGTGATTATATGGGTCTTCCTGCGTAAAACTCACGTTAAAATAATCTATCTTTGCAGAGGTAAAATCGAGGGCCACGCTCGAAGAGGGGATCGCCAACGCATCATTCCTCTTCCTTCACTTCTTCCCCAGCCGTTGGGAAGGAGGCCCTTTCACAAGGTATTTGACTTCGCCACGCTGAGGTCGAGTGCACGTTAAACCACACGAAACGATGAAGAAACGAATCGGTATCATGCTCTTGGGGGTTCTCCTGCTTGCCCTGCCGTGGTTAGGAGGCTCCTCACTTACTCTGTTTGTCGCTTTTCTGCCGTTGCTATGGATTCAGCACGATTTGCAAGGTCGGCTCTCATCCCGGGGACGGCCGTTACGATATAGCCCCTATGCCATCGGAACCTTCATTCTGTGGTGGTTGTCCACCGTGTGGTGGGTCTGGTTTGCAGCCCCCATCGGGGTTTTTGCTTCCGCACTGACCGGAACCGTACAGATGGGGCTGATTTGGATGATCTACCATGCCGTATGGCGACGGGCTCCGCGCGCATTGGCCTACACGGTGCTGGTCAGCGGATGGATCGCCTACGAATACTTCTTCCAGAATGCCGAGATCTCGTTTCCTTGGCTGCTACTGGGCAACGGATTCTGTCGGGATGTGAAATTGGCGCAAGGGTATGAACTCACCGGCACGTTGGGAGGCACCTTGTGGGTGCTCTTGGTGAATCTCACCCTCTTTGAGGCTTGGTTGCATCGCAAAAAATCGTGGCGCGTATGGATTGCTCCCTGCCTTCTGCTGCTGTTGCCTGCCACCTGCTCTCTCTACCGTTACTACACCTATCGCGATCCCGATCCTCGCACCGTCAAGGTCTCGATCTTGCAACCCAACATCGACCCCTACAAAGAGAAATTCAAGCGTTCACAGCAGTGGCAGAACGAAGTGATAACGGATCTGATGACCCAAGTGCCCCACGATGTGGATCTGATCGTAGCCCCCGAAACCGCCATCGACGAACGTCTCTGGGAGGGTTCGCTGGAATACGCACCCTCGGTTCTCCACTTTCAACGAGAAGTTCGCACGCGATTTCCGGGAGCCATGCTCGTAACCGGAGCCATCACCTACCGGCAGTATGCCACCGAACAAGAGGCCAAACAATCGCCCACCTGGCGCTTTCGTGACGGAGAGTGGTACGACGCCTTCAACAGCACGGTCTCGCTCGAATCCTCCGCACGCATCG
>JAQUZZ010000076.1 GCA_028691095.1 Alistipes sp.
AATCCTCTCTTGGGTCTTGCATGAGCGTTTCCGGCACGATCACCGGATCCCGCACAGCCTCTTTCGGTTTAGAGCTTATAATACTCCTCCCAGCCCTCACGCGGCGGCATATCTTTGAGCAATTTATTGGCCTGCGGATGGTTGGTAATCTCTTTTTTCTTGGCATCAAAGAGCAACTTCGCATTGAAACGCTGGGTCAAAACACCCAAGTTGAAGACCTGACACAGCGGCCCTGCTACGGCAAACGGCGAGCGACTCTCCTCCTGTCCTTTGCAGGCCAACAAGAAGTTCTTGTAGTGATTGGACGAGCTGGCCGGTACTTCAGGCAGTTGCGAAGCCATCTCTTTGGCCTTCTCCTCCGGAATGATCGACAGCAAGCTACCATGAGATCCTCCCTTGAAGGTCAACTCTTTGCTGTAAATGATCTTTCCGGGGTTCAGTTGCGCCGGGTAGATCTGGCCGTTACTGGGAGCCGGAATGTTCGGATCCAACTCCGAGACGCCATATCCGGCCGGAACCGGCGGCAAATTCTTCTGTCCCTCATACCATGTAACGTCAACGGCCGGCATGTGTTCGCGTTCGGCAAACCGGAACTTCAAGGTCGAAGCCTGCGGGAAGAAGAAGTCGTTATGCCCGTCAATCCGCACGGGATCGATCTCGTAGGGCAAACCCAATTTCAGGAATTGATGTGCCGTATCCAAGATATGGGCACCCCAGTCGCCCAAGGCTCCCATTCCGAAGTCATACCAGCAGCGCCACTGTCCATTGACATAATCCTTATTGTACTCGTGGAAACGAGCCGTGGTCAACCATCCATTCCAGTCGAGGGTCTGAGGAATCGCCTCTCCGGCCGGAAAATGCGTAATGCCCGTATTCCACCCGTGCCAACGACGCGGGGAGTTCATGTGTGCGGTAATGGCCGTAACATCCTTGATGATGCCCGCATCGACCCACGCTTTGAACTGGAAGTAGTTTCCCTCGGAGTGACCTTGGTTTCCCATTTGGGTAACCACCTTGTAGCGTTTCGCAGCGCGCATCATCAGCTCCACCTCATTGAAGGTACGACCCATGGGTTTCTCCACATAGACGTGTTTGCCCAGCGACATGGCCAGCATGGTGATCGGGAAGTGCGAAAAGTCGGGTACCCCGACCGACACGGCGTCGATCTGATTTCCCATTTTATCGAACATCTCTCGGAAATCCTGAAAACGGGGAACCTTGGGGAATTGTTTGAGAATCGCCTGGGTATGCGGAGCTCCCATATCCACGTCGCACAGAGCCACGATGTTGGCCTCGCCGGTTTTATAAAGTTCGCGAATGATCTCACCCCCGCGGTTTCCGATTCCGCAGCACGCCAGATTTACCCGTTCAGTGGCCGGCACAATCCGAGGTTTGGGTCGTGCGGCTTGCAGGGTATTCTCCGTCAAAATGGTCGGAAGCGCAGCGGCAGCCGACAGCGCAAAGACCTGTTTGAGGAATTCACGTCTTGAACACTCTTTGTTTGTCATGAGTTTTGTGGTTTAGAGTTAGTTTTAATTTTTTTGTAAACTTATTTTTGTGTCAGTTTATGAAGTAAGTCATCTCAAAGAAGATCGGATCGTTCCGTCACGGCACAGGCCGATATTTTGATTGCCAATCCATCGCACGCTGGGCTGATTTGCAGAAAACCAATCCGCAACATTGTATCGCCATCACAAGTGGGAGGAATCATGCCACCGACGCTTAGTCTGGAAGCTCCGACCCCCACCGTTTCCACATCGGTCGGGCGGATCATCCCTCACCTTGCGTTTCGGGGCTCTTCTTGCCCTGTTCAAATTGCCTCTTTCCGTGTCCGTGATCGTTAACGGAACTTGTTCAAAAAAGCGACAGGTGCTTGATAACGCATGCTCCTGTCGCTCCAATATCCTTATTGCGGGGCGCAAACAAACCGATAGGTTCCGCAACCTATACGATAGGAGAAGGCATTCGCCGCACTCTCCAGTACCTCGATATTCCGATTGTCGCCCTGACTATTGAGCGTTTGCTCCGCCTTACAAGGCAGGGTCACCTTGGCGGTCACGTTGGCCGGAATCGTCACGGTGAGCGTCACCAGATCACCCTCACGTTTCCATCCGCTACGGATGGTTCCCCGCTGTGAATTATAGGAGGCATCCACCCACGAGAGCTCCTTCACAAAGGCCGGTCGAATCTCAACCTGCCGGAAAGCCGGGGCATCGGGCACGCTCCGAATCCCTGCCAATGTTTTATACATCCAAGCGCTGATGGCACCCATGGAGGGGTGATTGCGCGAAGCATCACCCACATTGCGCATAATATCCCACGTCTCGAACAGCGACGTCGCACCGCACGAGTCAATCCAGTAGCCCCACGACGGCAAGGTGTTTTTGGTCACCATCCGATACGTTGCCTCGGCATAACCGTAGTCGGAGAGCACATCCGGAACGACCAAACTTCCGATAAAGCCAAAGTCGAGGCTGTAATCGTTCTCCCGAATCACGCGATGGAGGTTCTCGGCAAGCTGGGCTTTACAGGAGTCCGGCGCGATGCCGATATAGAGGGGTAAGGCATAGGAGAGTTGGGTGCCATTGGAGTAGGTCATGGTCTTGGCATCAAAGAAGCGACGATTGATCGTCTCCTTGAGTTGCGAAGCCTTATTCATATAGGGTGTCGCCTCCGAAGCATTTCCCGTCAAGTGCGCCATCTCGATCATGAGCTGAAGATCCCAATAGTAGAAGCAGGAGGACAAGAAGTCGACCGGAGTCTGCGCCTTGTAGAACAACCAGTCACCCAAACCGTTATTGATAGTTCCATCCTCCTGTTCAATGGTTTGCAGATAAGTAAGGTAACGCTTGGCCACAGGGTAGATCGTTTGCAGTACATTCAGATCCCCCGTATATTGGTATAAGAGATGGGGCGTAATGAAGATGGCGGCATCCCACAACGCTCCGGCCCAGTTGGAGTCCCATTTCCAAGAAGTAGGAACAATCCCCGGTACATTGCCGGTCGAGTCCTGTGCATCCACCATATCGGTCACCCACTTGGCATAGATATTCCGGCTATCGAAGTTGATCATTCCCGCCTCCTGCACCATGTAACCATCTGCCATCCAGCCGTTCTTCTCGCGATGAGGACAATCGGTCGGTAGCCCGAAGAGGTTGCTCAGGTAGGAGCGTTTGCAAATATCGAAGATCTTATTGATCATATCATTGGAGCACTCGAAGTTTCCCGTAGGCTCCACATCGCTGTGCATCACGACGCCGGCTACACTCTCCAAGGTCAACTCAATAGGAGCCGAAGCCTCCACCTGTACATATTGAAAACCATGATAGGTAAAAGGCGGCACGAAGTACTCCACACCCTCACCCTTGAGGATATAAGTATCGCGCTGAATGCTCTCATTGGGATCGGTGTTGCGCATATGCATATTGATGTTGCGCTGATCGACGCGTCCTGCTGCATCCAGCAACTCCCCGTAACGCAAGATGACCTCCGTACCGCGCGGGCCACTGACCTTCAGACGGCTCACTCCGGCAAAGTTTTTCCCCATATCGTATACATAGAGCCGCGAGTTGATCTTTTGGAAAGACACCGCAGCCAAGGTGTCGGAGATGATGATCGGCTGCATCTTCTGTGCCTCCAGAATCGGAGCCGGAGCTTGGGTGGCTTGTGCCTTGACCCAATCCTTCGTGTCATACCCCACACTACTCCATCCGGGTTGTTCCAGACGCGCGTCGTAGATCGTTCCGACATAGAGATTATCAAACAAGATAGGCCCCGTGGCGGTCATCCACGAGCTATCGCTCGCCACCACATCGGTTGTGCCATCCTCATAGGTCAACCGCAATTCGCAGAGCATCCTCGGGCGATTGCGCCAAGGCGCTTGATGGAAATTCCACACCGCCGGAGTCTGTTCGTTGTACCATCCATTCCCCAGTTGCACTCCCACGCAATTCTGCCCCATCTGCACCTGCTGGGTCACATCATAGGTTACATAAAGATTCCGCTTCCCGAAATCGGTATATCCCGGATCGAGCTGATGACGTCCCACGCGCTCTCCGTTGAGGAAAAGCTCATAATACCCCAAACCACAGATGTAGGCACGAGCCGAGACTATGGGCTTCTGCGCCGTAAACTCTGTACGGAAACGAGGAGTGGGTTTGTAATCACAGTTGAAGGAGTCGGTAATCCATGTGGCTTTCCAATCCGATGCAGCCATCTTTCCCGTCTCAAACTCAGCGATCGGATTCTGCACCGAAACATTCCCGTGGTTATCCCACACCTCGACACTCCAATAATAGCGGGTATGAGAGGCTAAGGGAAGGGCGGGCGTACACAGGGTCATCGGTTCGTCCGATTTCACCTTTTTGGAATCCCACACATCGGCGTTGCCCGCGGTGAGTTGTGCCAGGGAGGAGGCCACGCGAACACGATAGGCTTTCTGGGAGGCTCCATCTTCGAGCGAGGCGAGTTTCCACATCAAGCGAGGAGTGGTCACGTCCAGCCCTAAGGGGTTCTCCAAATATTCACAACGAGGTTCAATGACACTCATTGTCGAAGGCGTACTCTGGCATCCTACACACCATAGCGCCGTCAGCAACATCAGGTAAATCGTTTTCATTCTTATCTAAAGGGTTAGTTGGGTTCTGCATTCTGCCTCAGGCCTTCTCTCAAATCAGATTTTGATCGGAGATCGGGATGCCGCACGCATTCACCGCAAACCCGCGGTGCACGAATCGCCCCAAGATCGGAACAAATCTTGATTCATCGAGTCAAAATTAATAAATTTTCACACGTCGCCCAAATTCCCTCTCCCGATTCGTCTTTGAAAATTCACTTTTTCACCCGCACTTTTGCCGTAGGTAGCTCATCGCAATTTATAGCGTTCAAAATGACGCGCTACATACAATTTAAAGAGCAAGGTCGAGACCAACGCCAAAAGAGCCCCAAACAGATAGGCTTTGTCAAACGTCGTGACACTACTAATGTAACCTCCCAACAGCAACCCGGCTCCGATTCCCAAATCCCAGGAGATCAAATAGGTCGACGTAGCCGTACCGCGTTGATTGTTGGGAGCCAGATTGACAAACAGGGAGTTAAATGCAGGGAAAAGCGTTCCAAACCCCACACCCATCAGCACCGCAGCGCCAAAGAAAAGCACCCGACCCAACCCTTGCGACCACACTGCCACCGTAGCGCAAGCCGCCAGCGTGAAAAAGCAAAGGCACGCAATATACATTCCCACCGCAATCACCTGTGTCACCCGTCCCCGATCGACCTGCCGACCCGAGAAGATCCGCGAAGTGGCCATACCGAGTGCCATCAGGGTAAAGAAGAGCCCCGTGCGGGTAGTAATCCCGATTTGCTGTGCATACATCGCCACGTAGGTGGAGGTCATCCCATAGGGGATGGAGAGCAACAGCAGATCCAATCCGGCCGGAATGCCGCGTACCAACACAAAACGGTCTAACGAGATCGGCTCATGCTTCACCGGAGGTTTCGCCGGAGCCTTCACCAGCGAGGCCATCACCAGCCCCAGAGAGCACGAGATGAGCGCCCAGAGAAAGATCGTATTGAACGTGAAGGCCTCATGCAGGAAGAGCCCCACCATCGGGCCTACGGCCATCGCGATATTGTTGGCCAACCCGTAGTAGCCGATGCCCTCACCTCGACGCGAGGAGGGCAGAATGTCGATCACCACCGTATTTCCGGCCACCGTCACCGTGCCGAAAGCCACCCCATGCACCACACGCAAGATCACAAAAAGCGTGAGCGACCCAGCCACCAAATAGCCGGCAAAGATCGCCGTAAAGAGAAAATAGGCCACAATGTAGAGCGGTTTTCGCGCCAAGGTATCCAACAGAAATCCCGAAAAAGGACGAATCGCCAACGCCGCAATCGTATAGCACGACAACACGACGCCGATCGTTGCATTTCCGGCCTGGAACTCCTCTGCCAAATAGAAGGGCAATACCGGCATCAAGAGGTAGAAACCAAAAAACAACAGAAAATTGGCGAACAGGATCAAACAAAAACTGGGCGTAACCAAACGATCTTTCATAATCAGGGTCTTAACTGCGGCATAAAGCACACCGCACAATCAAAGCACAGCGTGCTATTCATTGGCAATCCACACATGGGAATATCAAGCCATACCGTAATAAAATGGGGCAAGTATTATTGGGGGTTCTTATTGGCAATAAACGAATCGAAAATCAGGTAAACCCCCAAACCGTTCGACACCATTTGCTCGCACGCCACCGCCACAAAGATACGAAGTACTTTGCATTTAAGCACCCCGGGTCGTGGATTCGCAAAGATCGCATCCTCCTTTCCGATCCACCTCACGTTGCGGGGTGTGAACCACACGGAGGTATTCCATTGACCCCCACCTCAGACCCGATCGCAAAACCCGATCCAGCCTCATCTCCAAGCCCCCACCTATCTCCCCATTTTCTCCGAAACAATACGCTTTCTACACGCAATCTCGGTAGATTCAGCCCTTTATAATCCGCCCTGCAATGCCTCAATTCCTACCCTGAACACACAGTGCAAAACATTAATTATAAGGTTTATAACAAATATCTACAATCTTGTATCAAATAGTTATATCGAAACTTATTAAAATTATTTAATAAAATTTCTCATCTCAAAAATTAACCCTATATTTGCAGTGAAGTTTTAGGTTCATTTAGATAAGTAGTTTTTAGGTTAGTAGGGAAGAGGAACAGTTCGTTGGAAATTTACTTCAACGGCTGTTTTTCTTTTTTATAACACTGTTTACAAGAGTATTATCACGGAACCCCTCAACCCGATCATCGCGTCGCGGAGCCGTCGATGGAAGAGGTGACACCCCCTGTCTTGGAACAAACAACTTCTTCTGGGGCTTTCCATGAAATCGCTACAAAAAAATATTTCTTAAATTTTTTTAATAAA
>JAQUZZ010000077.1 GCA_028691095.1 Alistipes sp.
CATACAACTTCAAAAGAGCCATGAGGGTTCTTTTGTGGCTTATTTGTAGATGGAGTGTTTATAGCAGGGAAAAACCTTGGAATTGTTTACTTCAGAGTGGAGTGGCTTTTTAAGGGTCGACTACATAGACCATATTTCCGTACGTGAGCGACGAGACACGCACCGCGGTCGTTTCATTGTAGAGCTCCACCTCTCCCTCGTCGGGACGAAGCAAACCCAGCATAAGGCGCAGAAGGGTGCTCTTGCCGGCTCCCGTCTCTCCGACCAAAGCCGTCATCGTGCCCGGACGAAAATCGTGGGTGAACGCATGGATCACCCTCCGATGGCTCTCCGGATAGGTAAACTCGACCCCCCGCAGGCGGATTCCCAGACGACCTTGGCATGGAATGGGACGACCCGTCGGCTCCTGAGGCAGTGCCGTGAGTTCGCTTAGCCGCTCCACTGCGGTGAAGGTCTGAGCCAATGCCGGAATTTGACGACTCAGATCCACCACGGGACGTTGCACCTGAGAGACCAGTTGCAGAAAGGCCGTCATCATTCCGAAGGTGACTGCACCGCTCTGCAATCCGAAGATGCCCCACAGAAAGGCAATGACATAGCCCGCGGCAAAACCCACCTGAATCGCGATGCGCGAAGAGAGCGCGAAGTCGGCACGGCGCATCGTGGCGCGCTGAAGCGTCGTCTGAAGTCCGGCCAAAGCGTCGAGGGAGCGACCGACACCCTCCAAGGTGCGCAAGAGGATGCGATGTTGCAGATGCTCCTGCAAGTGTCCCTGAATTTGACCCTCCAACGTGCGGATGGTATGGGTGAGGTTTCGCATCCGCCGCATATAGGGTTTCCCCAATCCCAAAGCCAAAGGCATGACCAAGAGAAGAATCCATGCTAAGCGGGCATCCAACATCCAAAGAAAGCCAAATGCGGCAACTCCTTGGAAGAGCGTGGACACCATGGCGGGAATCCGACTGCATAGCGTATGGGTGACCGAGCGCGTGTCCTCCTCCATGCGGTTGATGAGGTCCCCGGTGTGGTAACACTCCTTGCCGCTCCACGTGCTGTGCATGAGTCGCCCAAAGAGGTCGTGACGCAGGCCGTTGTCCATCCGCACGTTGTTCAGACTATCCAGCCGACTGGAGATCGCCCCGAACAGCAGTTGCAATAGCATGAAGGCGATCATCGCTCCGAGAAATAGAGGAAGCGACGAATCGGACGACCCCGTGTTTCCCGCAGCCCCCGACGACCCGGCTGCTCCCGTGGCAAGATCGACCAACCGCTTGCTGCTCCAGATAAACATCAGAGAGGCGCACACCTGAGCCACTCCGGCCATGCTGCTGCCAACGATGCGTAGCCGATAGCCGTGTGAGGTCTTCCAAAGGGTGAGAATGTATGATTTTATGCTCATTTCGTCGTGCTCAGATCTTTGATTACGTGTTTTATGCCAGTCCATAGATAGTCAATCTGACTTCGGAGGATCTCCCGAGGTATGAGCGGGAGCAGCGTGTAGTAACGGCGGTGCATCATTCGCACTGTGTGCCACTTTCCTGCGATGTAACCCGTGGGACGGGGCGTCTTTGCCGGATCATACCAGCCGAAGTTGCCACCAATGAAGATCTGCTCCAGTATACGTTCGGCTTCTCGACGGTAAGTGGCGTCGTAGAAGGGAAATTCCGCTTCGGGTAACCCCAGTGTGTCTACCGCAATGCAGCCAAAGATTCGCCATACACGCCATAGCCCAAACGTCTTGAGGTTGTGCTGGAGTTGGGCTTGGTGGATCTCTCCGTGGAAACGATGCAGTGCCAAGACCCAGTCGCAGAGTTGGCGTAGCCCTATGCCTCCCGCGACGAAGTGTTGGTAGGCATGATTGAAGATATAGAGCACCTCAAAATCCGCCGGCGGAACGGCAATGTCGGCGTCTCCGATGCGCACCCGCCGACACAGCGTCGGTTGCAACATCTGGCGCGTCCATGTTTGGAACCGCTGATTTTGCCGAGGGTCGGGGAGTTTCTCCGCAATGCGGTGGAGTTCGATCGTTACGTCGCGATGGATGATTTGGTAGTGCTTGACACTCTCCGTCGGTTCGGTGTCGGCCTTGCCCCACTTCTGGACGATGTGGCAGGCCTCCGTGTAGTGCTCCGGTCCGATGTAGAGGTCGATGTCCCCACAGATGCGCAGGGTGGGGTCGGGGTAGTAGGTGGCTACCCCCTGCCCTTTAAACAGCACCGTGGGGATGGCTCTCTCTTCCAAGAGGGCGACGATCTCCGCGAGTGCCTGATTGAGTCGGGCATGATGGGTGCGGTTGCAACTTAGCAAATAATGCAGCCGTTGCAGCACTTGCAGCGACACGCCTGGCGTAACCCTCAGATGGAAGAGCGCCTCTGTGGTGAGCCCCCACACCGCCTGCTGTGTGGCGATGCAGAAGATCTCCTTCCACGCCGTCTCGCTTAGGTCAAACTCCTCTGACAGGGGCTTGTTCCATAAGCCGCTGCGCAAAAGTTCAAAGAATAACTGTCGGGTCGAGTCTTTCTGCATGATCATGGGTTTAGTCTCAAGGTGTGCTTTATGGGTCATAAATGCCTCTTTGTGCGCTGTGTGATCCATTCTTGCCCCTTGCTTCGGTGCGCGTTTCTGGAAGTCAACTCCGTGAATGGAGGCACCCCCTGCTTCCGTAGGGCAACAGCGCAACGAAGGTGGGGTCGAGCCGTAGAACGTCCGAAACATCGACGAAAGAGGGTGCTTTGGGGGTTATGGATGGATTGCATGGGTCGAAAGGGAAGGAGTGTTTTTGCAAATTTAGCGAAGACTCCGATCCCCGCGCTTCGTGACGTGTAGAATCAGGTCTATGGGAATTGTGAAATTGATGTGCTCAAAAACAGGCGCAAATTTACGGCATACATTGGAGTAAAGGGTTTGAAAACGTCATAATTGTTGTGCAAAATCGAACTACAAGGTGTTTTTCTTCCTTTTTTGGGAATTATACCTTGAAAGTGTTACATTCCAACAAGCCTCTTCGAGGTGACCTTACCCAATCAAAACCTTCGTCGTGTGGCATCTTGTCTCGTGGCGTTTCGACGGGGCGTATGGTTCGGGAAATTTACATTTACTACTGGAAGGTATTGAGCTACAAAGAAATTCATGTGCGAAATGTTGTAGGGGGAAGATCGATGCTACGAAAACGGAGCGTGTTTTTGGTCTATTTCTCTTATATATTAGATTTTATATCCTATTTTAAGAACAAGTTGCGGGAAAAATGGCATGGAAAAGTGTAAATCGGAATCAATATGAAATATTTTCTCTACATTTACACCGTGATTTTACATTAACCCTAAATTTATAGACTATGAAACAAATTAAAATGTTACTGATGACTTGTGCGGTTCTGTTTGCCACCTCGTGTTCAGAGAAAAATGATACGCCGTCGCCTGCGCAACAGATTGCAAAAGAGTATCAAGCTGCCACTTTGGTTGCGAAGAATGGAGGCATTAGTGAACAAAATGCAGTGGTGAAAATCGAGGCCGTTGATGAATCCAAGGTGAATGTCTTGCTGGCTAATATTGTGAACGGTGCCACACAGTATACGTTGCCCGCGACGGTAGTATATAAAGATGGCGTTTTCATTTTGTCGGGTGGACAAGCCGATAAGGATATGCAGGTGCAATTTACCGGAACCATTCAGAATCAGATCTTGGATTGTAATGTTGCCGTTACCATTCTGCCCCAGGATATTGTGCATACTTGGACGTTTAATGCGACGGGAGATCAAGCCGACTTTATGGTCTATCAACTCACGACCAAGAGTGGAAAGGTCAATTCGTATCTCTTGGGGCAGGATGGAGCCACGAAAGAGGTGACCACCGAGGAGTTCAATCAGACGATGAATGTTTGGCTGCAACTGCTGTTGGGTATCTCGCTTCAGAACCCTCAATTCAAGATGCAGAAGGATGGATACTTCTCTTTCTCAGCTACATGCCCCTTTGTCGAAGGCGGAGTCATCGACAAGGCGAATGTTTGCAAATACTCCTATGACACTGACGATAAGGAGCTTAAGTTTGATGTACCTTTGAGTCAATTCGTAAACTCAGGCAAGAGTGGAGCGGAGGACGTGATGGCGCTCTTGACATTGCCTACCTCTTTGGGCTATTTCGGAGTTCCGTTTGATTGTACGTTTGACAAGGGGGTTATGACGGCTACGATTACCCCCGAGGTTATGGCTGCGTTGCGTGCACTTGTGCCGACGGGTGAATCTTTGGAGGCGTTGTTGGCCAAACTGGATCCGTTGGTTCCTGCCGAATTTCAGATCTACCTGCCGATTCTGAAGAATCTGGCGCGCGATTTGGCGAACGGAATGACCTCGGAAGATACCCAATCCATCACCATCGGCGGCAAGCTGCAAGTGGCAGACAAGTAATCAGAAACTCAACCTTAAAGTCTGCACACATCCAACTTGTGTGCAGACTTTTATGTTTTATACGAGAGCCTATGAAAAGTGTAAATCAATTAGAGGGCGTGGTGCTAATGGGCATGCTGCTCCTGACCTCCTGCATTCAGGATGAGGCGTTGAATGCCGAGGCGGATATTCTTTCGATCGTTGTACCGAAGGAGATTCTGAAGATTCAGCCCAGTATCAAAAACGAATCGGTGATGATACTGGTGAATAAGGGGGTGGATTTGACGCATCTGGCTCCTGATTTTGTCTTGTCTGAGGGTGCGACGATCTCTCCGAAGGGAAAGACGGAACAGGATTTCTCCATTCCGCGCAAATACACCGTGACCTCCCAAGACGGCTGCTGGAAGAAGGAGTATATCGTGTCGTTTGTGGATGCCGACCTGACGACACAATACGATTTTGAGCAGATCGAAGTGCATGACGGGAGGTATCATGTTTTCCAAGAGAAGGAGAACGACCAAGTCATCATGGAGTGGGGGAGTGGCAATGCGGGATTTGCGATCACAGGGGTTGCAAAATCACCAAGCGACTATCCGACCCTGCAATCGTCTGCCGGAAGAACGGGGAACTGCTTGCAAATGATTACCCGTAGCACAGGAAGTTTCGGTGCTCAGGTGGGGATGCCGATTGCTGCCGGAAACTGTTTCATTGGCTCCTTTGAGGTGAAAAGTGCGTTGAGTAATCCGTTGAAGTCCACTCGATTTGGGATGCCCTTTCAGTATATGCCAACGTATATCACGGGGTATTATAAGTATGCCCCCGGTTCCGATTATCGAGAGAGAGGGGTGTCGGTTGAGGGGAAAAAAGACGCATTTCATATCTATGCGATGTTCTTTGAGACGGATGCCCAGTTGCAAACGTTGGATGGAACCAATCAATTTACCGATCCGCATATTGTAGCGATGGCCAAGTTCTCGGATGAGGCGGCACACGATACGTGGACTAAATTTGAGATTCCAATGGAGTACAGCAAAGCGGTGGATGCGCAGAAATTAGCCGCAGGAGGGTATAGTTTAGCCCTGGTCTTCACCTCCAGCATTCATGGGGATGTATTTTGCGGCGCAATCAATAGCACGTTGTGGATCGACGATGTGGAGATTCTCTACGCCCAACCGAAAGAATAAAGAGTCAACCTTATGAAACTACGAAATATACTCCTTGCGTTGTGCATGGCCTGTGGCCTGACAACGGCTGTGTCGGCACAGAGCGACCGGACACAAAGTACGATCTGGTCCTATTTGCACGGTTTGGAATATGAGGTGAAGGCGGGTCTGAGTATCGGAGGAACCGCCCCGATGCCGTTGCCTCGGGAGATCCGATCCATTGATAGCTACAATCCCAATCTGTCGGTGATGTTTGGTACGGAGATCACCAAGTGGTTTACCGATCAAAAACGCACCGGGTTTATCTTCGGGGCTCGATTGGAGACGAAGCGAATGACCACCCAAGCCACGGTCAAGAACTACGGCATGGAGATCTTCGGGGACGGGGGCGAACGGGTGGCTGGATACTGGACGGGAGGCGTCAAAACCAAAGTCAACAACTCCTACTTAACCTTCCCCATCCTCTTTGTTTGTGCCCCCAGTGAAAGGTGGCGACTGAAGGTTGGGCCTTACCTCTCCTATATGTTTAATGGCGATTTCTCAGGTCATGTCTACGAGGGTTATTTGCGTGAGGGAACCCCGATTGGTGAGAAGGTCGAGTTTAAGGAGGGGAAGATCGCGGTGTATGATTTCTCGCAACACCTGCGTTCGTTTCAATGGGGTCTGCAACTCGGAGCCTCATGGCGCGCTCTGAACCACCTGAATGTGAATATGGATCTCACTTGGGGATTGAATGATATTTTCCGTTCCGAATTTAAGACCGTGAATTTTGCGATGTATCCCATCTACCTGACCGTGGGTGTCGGATACCTCTTTTAACGACGCGAGGGTAGGTTGTTGTGATGCCCTCCGGATCGACGTGCGCTTGAAAAGGGAGTGCGTGAATAGGATTGAGCCCCCTGAGATTTCAATGGATCTCAGGGGGCTTGTGTGTGAAATGGAAGAAGGTGCGAAGGGACGGAGAGCGAAATTTGGAACAAACCGCCCTCGACAGCGGAATATTGCTACAATTTGTGTACTTTTGCTCCGCACAGCAGGGAGGCTCTACCGCTGCTTGGTGTGGGTGCGGGTTTTTAATTTGCACACCAGCCGAGGGGAGGAAAGTCCGGGCAACGCAGAGCGCCGCGCTTCCTAACGGGAAGATCTTCGTAAGGGGATAGTAGCGTAACAGAGAACAACCGCCCGCCTCTTTTCAAAGAGGCGGGTAAGGGTGAAAAGGTGGGGTAAGAGCCCACCGCGATCGTGGTGACACGTTTCGGCCGTACGTCTGGCGGGTTGCAAGACCATGTATACCGATAGCTTTAAGGATGGCTCGTCCGATGTCGGGGGGTAGGTTGCTGAGGAGTCGTGCGGGGGACCGCCGGCCTAGATAAATGGTAGAGGCCC
>JAQUZZ010000078.1 GCA_028691095.1 Alistipes sp.
GGTGAGGTTGGTCGGAAAGTTTTTCAATATCTTAATGTATTGGTAAACATAAAGATACAAAATTAAATCCAATTAAACAACTGATGATCAGTATTGTAAACCAAATATTTTTAAACAGACTCTTAGTCTTCACTCATGCATATCGCCTCCGCAACGTTCACCCAAAGCAGTCCGAAACTTTCGCTGTGCCCGTCAGACCATCGTCCCGAATTTGCCTTCATCGGGCGGTCGAATGTGGGCAAGTCCTCGCTGATCAATCTGCTGACCGACCGTCCCGGATTGGCCAAAGTCTCGGCCTCACCGGGCAAAACGCGACTAATCAACCACTTTCTGATCAACGAGGTGTGGTATTTGGTCGATCTTCCGGGATACGGCTATGCGCGCGTCTCCAAAAGCGAACGGGGCGCCTTCTCCAAACTGATTACCGATTATGTACTGCATCGTGAGGAGATGATCGTGTTGTTTGTACTGATCGACGTTCGCCACGAACCCCAACGCCTCGACTTGGAGTTCATCCAGTTGTTGGGCGAGAAGGGCGTGCCCTTTGCACTGATCTTCACCAAGGGAGACAAGGTCTCCTCCAATGAGGCCGCTTCGCACATGGCACGCTATCGTCGCACCCTGCGCGCCTCGTGGGAAGAGCTTCCCCCGATGTGGCTCACCTCTTCGGAGAAACGATCCGGTCGCGACGACGTGCTCGACTTCATCGACCAGTGTCTTCAAACCCTCCCTCCTCCTTCCAACCCATAGTCCCATCGGGTTCGGGAAACGTTCCACGAAAGCCTTTTCAGAGAACGACAAAGAGCGATTCCCTACCCCCTCCCTCCTTTTGCAAAAAAGAGCGGAGAGGGACGTAAAAACCTCAAAACAAGTCGCTCTGAGGCATAAATCACCACACTATCTGCTTCAAGCAGCGATTTTTGCGAAGAAAAAGTGAAATTATTCCCTATTTTTTCCTGAAATAGCGTACATTTGTGCGCAAATGACCAACTCTTCTGATAATGGCAATTCACAAACTTAAAATTTTTTCTTGCCGGGGTTCCCGCTATGTTGCTGAGAAAATCGCTGCAAAGTTCGGAGTCAGCCTGGGTAATTCACAAGTTTTAGAGTTCAGTGACGGAGAATTTCAGCCCGCTTTCGACGAAAGCATCCGGGGATGCACCGTCTTCATCGTGCAGTCTACCTTTCCGCCGATGGATAACCTGATGGAACTGTTGCTGATGATCGACGCAGCACATCGGGCTTCGGCTCATCGCGTCATCGCCGTCATGCCCTATTTCGGATGGGCTCGTCAGGATCGCAAAGACCGTCCCCGCGTCTCGATTGGAGCGAAGTTAGTCGCCAACCTGTTGTGCGCAGCCGGAGTCGACCGGATCATGACCATGGATCTGCACGCCGATCAAATCCAAGGATTCTTCGACATCCCCGTAGATCACCTCTATGCCAGTGGCATTTTCGTGCCTTATCTGAAAGAGATGAAGATGGAGAACCTCTCCATCGCTGCCCCCGATATGGGAGGAGCCAAACGAGCCAATGCCTACTCACAACACCTCAATACCCCCATGATCATCTGCCACAAACAACGCGAAAAAGCGAATGTGGTAGCCAAGATCACTGCCATCGGGGAGGTGAAAGATCGGAACATCGTCATTGTCGATGACATGATCGACACGGCCGGCACGATCACCAAAGCGGCCGATATGTTTATGGAACGCGGAGCCGCCAGCGTGCGTGCTGCGGTTACCCACCCGATTCTTTCGGGGCCAGCTTACGACCGCATCAACGCCAGTGCCCTCTCGGAGGTGATTGTCACCGACACGATTCCCTTGAAACAGACCGAAGATCTCTCGAAGTTCACCGTGCTCTCGGTAGCCGACATCTTTGCCGACATCATCGAGCGGGTTCACGACTACAAAGAGACCAGTTCGCGTTTTATTTTCTAACGAAAGTTTTTTCGGACTACCGCTTTCTACGCAAAAGCTTCTCCCGCACTTTATGCGATTTATGCACAAATAAATCATCTGTATATCAAGTACTTCACGCAACAAGATGTGCCAATGATTCGTGAGGGCTCCTAAAAATTTTGCTTTTACGTAAAAAAGATGTAGTTTTGTCCTCCGATTGAGCGGAATACTCAAGGAAAGCTTATTTTTCCCGGAAAGTTGGGTGAGTGGCTGAAACCAGCAGTTTGCTAAACTGCCGTGCTGGGTAACTGGTACCGGGGGTTCGAATCCCCCACTTTCCGCTCCATCATCAGAAAGGTTCGCATATCCTGCGAACCTTTTTTTAACGTGTGTTCCATCCCCACCCTCACTTCAATCGGTCAATATCCTTATGTGGCAATCGCTGATCGAAATCGACAAAGAGCTCCTATTGGCGCTCAATGGCGACGGAGGCTCCTTCTGGGACTCCTTCTTCTATATTGCATCCGCCAAACTCACTTGGGTTCCGCTCTACGTAGCCCTCCTCTATGCGGTGTGGCATCGCTATGGACTCAAAACCCTCTTGTGGATGTTGCTCTTTCTGGGCATCGGCATCATCGCCGCCGATCAGATCTGCAACTTCTTCAAACACAACACCCCTAAATTCCGACCCACACACACCCCCGACATTCAAGCCCTCGTCCATACGGTACACAACTACCGTGGGGGACTCTACGGCACGGTTTCGGCGCATGCTGCAATCAGCGTCACGCTGGCGCTGTTCACCGCGCGCCTCTTTCAAAATTGGAGATACACCCTCGGCATCTCGCTCTGGGCGTTGCTGGTCATTTACAGTCGCATCTACTTGGGGGTTCACTTCCCGATGGATCTCTTGTTGGGATCTTGCTTGGGTCTACTCCTGGGCAACCTCCTGTTTCTACCCTTCCGTCGTCAACTCCGACGACGCGGCCTCCCTCCTTTCGGCTCCCAGTAACCCCAAAGAATTTTTGAGACGCTCCGACACGGTATATATTTGATATACGGAGGTGTCGATGGCTCATAAACAGCACACTGTGCTTCGCCCAACCTACTGAACCTTTACCTACATGAAACTCTCTGACTTCTACGGCTCCTTACAGGAAAGACTCTGGCGAGCTCGTCATCGTTTACCGCTGCTGTTGATTCCCGCCTCAGCGATCGCCTTGTGGTGCTCCACCCCTTTTACGATCCATCACGGACTTCTCTATCTGATCTTTTGCAGCCTCCTCTCACTCTGCGGACTTGCGCTTCGAGGTGCGGCGGTACGTGCCCGACTGCAACATCGCAAACAGGCGGAAGAGGAGCTCGCGTCGTTTCCCTCCGAAGGGATCTATGCCCGAATGCGCTACCCGCTCTATACAGCCGACTTCTTGCTCTGGTTCGGGCTTATTCTCTATGTAGGGGTCGATCCCTTTATCGTCGGAGCCACCGCATGCTACATCGTCTGCTACGCCCTGATTCTCTATCATGAGGAGCAGTTGCTACTCCAAAAATACGGGGAGGCTTATGCCGAACAATGCGAAAGGGTGCCGGCACTCTGGCCGCTTCGTGCACGCCATCGCACCGCTTCGGTCGCCCGCAACCTCGGGGGCGTGCTGCGAAATGAACTGCGCTACTGGGCTGGTGCAGGCGCGGGCTTTCTATCCTTGACCCTGATCAAGCAACGAATGATCACCCTCAGTTGGCGAGCCTCGCTCTATACGCTGATTGCTTTAGGTACGCTACTGCTGTTGTTATGGATCGGCCGAGCCTGGGCGCGTCATCGCCGCAAAAGTTAAATTTTGCTTCAGCACCCCACAACCCCACTCTTCCCCCACAACCCCGCACAACGCCCCCCCGCAAGACGCAAGGAGTCTCCGGACAGAGGGGATACAAACAATTCACCCACGTTACAAAAGAGTGTAACGTGGGTGAATTTTTGATTTTCAGATGCTATGCAACCGCTTCCCTATCCTATTCGTACACAACGGACAGATGCGGGTTGGGGCGAAGTACTACTTGGCCTGGCGTTTCCGCTCGGTCTCGTTCAGAATGATCTTACGCAGCCGGATCGACTTGGGAGTCACCTCCACATACTCGTCCTCCTTGATGTACTCCAACGCCTCCTCCAGCGAGAAAATCGTGGGCGGAGCAATGGAGACCTTATCATCCGAACCACTGGCTCGCATATTGGTAAGCTTCTTCGATTTGGTCAGATTAATCACAATATCCTCGGAACGGGTGCTCTCGCCCACCACCTGACCGGCATAGATCTCATCTTGAGGGGAGACAAAGAAGGTTCCTCTATCCTGTAACTTATTGATTGCGTAGGCATAGGCCGTACCGGTCTCCATGGCAATCAACGAACCGTTGATTCGGGTCTCCATATCGCCCTTGTAGGGTTCAAAACCTTTGAGTCGATGCGACATCACAGCCTCTCCCGCCGTTGCGGTCAGCAGGTTGCTTCGCAAACCGATAATACCTCGCGAAGGAATCTCAAACACAATACGCTGACGGTCGTAGATGGAGGTCATATCCATCATGCTACCTTTGCGCTTGGTCACCAGTTCGATCGCTTTACCCGAGTACTCCTCCGGAATATCAATCGTCAACTCCTCAATCGGTTCGCACTTCTCGCCGTTAATCTCCTTGATAATCACACGGGGTTGTCCAACTTGAAGCTCATAGCCCTCACGACGCATCGTCTCGATCAGCACCGAGAGATGCAACACACCACGACCGTAGACGATAAAGCTATCCGACGAGGCTCCCGGAGTCACACGCAGTGCCAAGTTCTTCTCCAACTCCCGATCCAGTCGCTCTTTGATATGACGCGAAGTGACATACTTACCCTCACGACCAAAGAAGGGCGAATCGTTGATGGTAAAGAGCATACTCATCGTCGGCTCGTCGATGGCAATCGGTTTCAGAGGTTCGGGATTCTCGAAGTCACAGATCGTATCTCCGATCTCGAAGCCCTCGATGCCAACCAAGGCACAGATCTCTCCGCACTCCACCGTATCCACCTTTGTTTTTCCCAATCCGTCGAAGACCATCAGGTCACGAATGCGGGTTTTGACCATCGTCACCCCATCGCGTTTAGCCAAGGTGATCGGCATACCGGATTTCAGGGTTCCCCGAGTCAACTTTCCTACCGCGATACGACCGACATAGGGAGAGTACTCCAAGGAGGTAATCAACAACTGGGGCGTTCCTTCGGCCACAATCGGCGCCGGGATGTTATCAATGATCGCATCGAGCAACGGAGTAATATCGTTGGTACGTTCTTTCCAGATATGTGACATCCAGCCCTGTTTGGCACTGCCGTAGACGGTGACAAAGTCGAGTTGATCCTCGGTGGCTTTCAGCGTGAACATAAGGTCAAACACCTGTTCGGCCACCTCTTCGGGACGACAATTCGGCTTATCCACCTTATTGACCACCACAATCGGTTTTTTACCCAGCGACAAGGCCTTCTGCAACACGAAACGGGTTTGCGGCATTGTGCCCTCAAACGCATCCACCAACAACAATACACCGTCGGCCATGTTGAGTACTCGCTCGACCTCACCTCCGAAGTCCGAGTGACCCGGTGTGTCGATGATGTTGATCTTGTACCCCTTGTAATTGACCGAAACATTCTTGGAAAGAATGGTAATTCCTCGTTCGCGTTCCAGATCGTTATTATCAAGAATTAGATCGCCCGATTTTTCGTTGTCTCGGAAAAGATGCCCTTGGAGAATCATTTTATCGACCAACGTAGTTTTGCCGTGATCGACATGGGCAATGATCGCAATATTGCGTAACTTCTGCATAGAATGATATTTAAGCACTTCTGCGTGCTATATTGAACCTGATTGACGATTGTCGAAGTAAGGTTCACCCGTCCCTCCGACTTCTCTGAGAGAGAGTCCTTTGCCATAAAAACGTCCTGACGGAATCTGTTTTTAGGGCTTCCCACCCTGCAAAGGTACGAAATAAAATTTATCTTTGCATGAAATTAGTAGGTTTGTCCCGAAGCGAAGTGCCAGATTCTCTCTTCGCAAGCATAATTCACACAGAGAGGCACTTCATGGATACCCTTGGGTGTTCGGAAAATCGTTTGGCAACCTTCGATTCGGGAAGATTGAGCATAGGGATTATGAAGCAAGTGATTGAGGTTAAACGAAAAGAAGGACTCCCTTCTCAAATTGTGATCGGAGAGGTCATCCAGTCGTTGGAAGCGTACCTCCCCCAAGGACACAAAATCATTATCATCACCGACGGCAACGTCCATCGACGATACCAAGAGTTGATCAATTCGTACGACCACTGCCTGATCGGCTTGGGCGAAACCATTAAGACCATGGCCACGGTCGAGAAGCTCTATGAGGAGCTGCTCAACTTGGGAGCCGACCGCTCCTCATTTATTTTGGGAATCGGGGGCGGCATCGTCACCGACATCACCGGATTCGTCGCCTCGACCTATATGCGGGGCGTGCGTTTCGGTTTTGTGGCTACCACACTCTTGGCGCAGGTCGATGCCAGCGTCGGGGGTAAAAACGGGGTCAATTACGAGGGGTATAAAAACATGATCGGAACCTTTAACCAGCCCGATTTTGTATTGTGCGACCTCTCCATGTTGCGCACCCTGCCCGAACGAGAGTTCAAAGCGGGACTTGCCGAGATCATCAAGTCGGGTCTGATTGCCGATCCGGAGCTCTTTGCCCTCTTTGAACAACACGACTTGCAAGCCTTCCACGACGACAAAGCGCTGCTCTCCGAAGCCATTCAACGGGCGGTCACCGTCAAAGCCAAGATCGTGGAACAGGATGAACGAGAGCGTGGCGAACGACGCAAACTCAACTTGGGACATACCTTTGCCCACGCCATCGAGAAGTGCGGCAATGGAGAGTTGTTCCTGCACGGCGAGGCAGTCTCTATCGGCACAATCATGATCGCGCGTCTCTCCGAGACCT
>JAQUZZ010000079.1 GCA_028691095.1 Alistipes sp.
GAAGCCCCTCGGATGAAAGAGGTGCGTTTTGAGGGAGGCAAAGCCATCGTCACCTTCACCGGAGATCGGGAATTAGGCCCCGATTATCGACCGATTCAAGGCTTCGAGATTGCAGGAGCCGACAAGGTGTTCATTCCGGCACGTGCCGTATTCGGCTCCAGCCTCTGGGAGGTTGTGGTCAGCTCCGAGATTGTTCCCGAACCGGTGGCTGTCCGCTACGGATTCCGCAATGTTCCCAAAGCCACCTCGCTCACCAGCACCACGGGACTTCCCGCCTTCCCATTCCGTTCCGACAACTGGGACGATGCACGATAGCACCCTACTTAGGGGCTAAAGCGACCGCTGTCGCATTCCCTGAGCCGCAAAAGAGAACCGCGACGCTTCCGATCGGAAGTGTCGCGGTTCTCTTTTGCGGTTTTGCGGAGACTCACGCTCCTTGGAAAGATCGCTGCATCACCCCACAGCAGAGGTTCCGGTGTGATCTGTGGGTTTAGTGTTTCGAAATATCGCGATACTCCAACTCCAATCCCTTGCCATAGAGCTGCATCGCACGACGGCTCATACCCATACTGGAGAATCCTCCGTCGTGGAACAGATTCTGCATGGTCACCTTGCGCGTCAGATCCGAGAAGAGGGTCAAGACATAATTGGCGCAATCCTCGGCCGTAGCATTGCCCAGGGGAGACATCCGATCGGCAAAATCCATCAGGTCGTTCAATCCGAGCACCCCACTTCCGGCCGTGGTCGGAGTAGGCGACTGGGATACGGTATTGATTCGCACGTGCTTCTCACGGCCATAGATATATCCGAAACTCCGAGCAATCGACTCCAACAACGCCTTGGCATCGGCCATATCGTTGTAACCATAGAGAGTACGTTGTGCGGCAATATAGCTCAAGGCCACGATAGAGCCCCACTCATTGAGCGCATCCTTCTGGCGAGCCACCTGAATCATCTTATGAAACGAGATTGCAGAAATATCGAGGGTCTTGGTCAGAAAATCGTAATCCAAATCATCATAGGTGCGTCCCTTCCGTACATTGGGCGACATACCGATGGAGTGAAGAACAAAGTCGAACTTCCCGCCAAAGTGCTCCATGGCTCCGTCAAACAACTTCTCCAAGTCGGCTACGCTGGTGGCATCCGCCGGAATCACCACGGCGCCGGTCTGCTCGGCCAACTGGTCGATGGTTCCCATACGAATGGAGACCGGTGTGTTGGTCAACACGATTTGAGCCCCCTGTTCCACAGCTTGAAGCGCCACTTTCCAGGCGATCGAATGTTCATTTAAAGCTCCGAATATCAGACCTTTCTTTCCTTTCAACAAATTATAGGACATCTTTTCTCTCTTTTTAAGCACAGCGTGCTATTTAGTAGCAATCAAAACATCAATATATTAGACATATACCGTGACGGAAGGGCACAATAATTCCTTTGGGTCACTTAAAAATCGGGGACAAAGGTAATCGGATTTACTACGATCTCCAAATGCGCAAAGTCCCGTTCCCGATCCCGCTTTCCCCGCCACCTTTACCCCGTATCACACCCTCCATTCGGCTTATCGCCTTTGTTCTACACAACACATCAAAACACCTCATCCTCAACATTCTATAATCAATTCATTACTTACTCGTCTTGCTACTGCATCTTGCGTCTCCCGTCGAAAAATTGCGGATGTTTGGTTGTCTTGTAGCACAAAACGTATGGGAATTATCATAAATAACGTGTATTCGATGGAAACGACGCTGAACGCCTTATTCCGCAAGGAACTCGACTTACCCTTCGCCCAAAACACAAGTTACCCCCGTCAGACAGAATGCTAACGGGGGTAAAAGAATAAAATTAGGATTTATGACTCTCATCCTTGAAGATGGAGTGATGATTTGAACCCTATTCGGACTACAACTCCTTTTTGACCGAGGAGGCCGAGGAGATCACAATGCTCCGAATCGTCGGATTGCCTCGATAAGTGATGCTGGAGGCTCCCGACCCGTTTGCCGTCAGGTCGCCTTGGATGGATCCCATACAAACCTTGGAAGCCGAGGAGGCTGTAAGATGCCCATCCCGTATGCTCATATCAAGCCCGTCGAATCGAGAGGCTCCGCTCACTTTCAGAGATACAATGCCGGCAGATCCGGCCACGACCATCCGTGAAGCTCCCGAAATCTCACCATACAGATTGCCGTTCATGCGATCCATCGTAATGCGGGATGCACCACTCACGTCACTATTCAACTCTCTGCAATTCAAAACCATATTCTTCACATCGCTGGATTCGCTGCAATCCAGATTCAGTGCGCCGGTCACATCCAACGTCAAGTGATTCAAGTTCGACGCGCCACGCAAGGTAATCCACGACTCGTTACTCTCAAAGCGTCCTTCGCAATCTGCGGTCGAAGCTCCGGAGAGCCGGACTGCGGAGAGTTCGGAGAGGTAGATGCGGGCTTGAAAATTATCGGTACTCCCGATGATTCGGGTCGAAGAGGAGAATCCCAAATGAATCACGCCCTGAGGATCCAGCGTAAACTTCAGATCCGCCTCATACTTAGCAGGGACCTCCACCACGGCATACGGACGATCGCTCCGCACAATCTTCACCTGAAAAGACGACGAGACGTCAACCCCCACAATATGTTGTCCCTCAAAACGGGTCAATCGCACCATTTGAGTCTGTGCGGAGAGCGTCATGCCACACCACACCATCATTACCCACAACCACAAGAAACGTTTCATAATTACCAGAATATATATTTTTTACAAGCAGAGAACCCCGAGAATCCGAACGCTCACAAGAGCTACTCTTCCTTTCTCTATTGCAGATTCGATGCTTGACCAACGTCGGAATGCTCCGCTCCTCCACGGTGTCGCATCGCGACAGCCCGATCAAGACCTCTAAGAATTCATTCTTCTACGATTTAGAACGACCGTCGTATGAAAAAGTTACACTTTCGTCATGAAGAAAAATCACACTCCACCGTTTTTGTGGAATGTGGGGTCAATCGTGCGGATCTTCCCGAAGTTTTTATATCTTTGCACGTTGGGACTCTCTCTCGAAAAGAGAGACCCTCGGATAGGAGGCATCGAGCGTTGCCCGCACAGCAGAGCACGACCTTAGGTCGTACCCGCCGTGGCAAAGTCCTCTCGCCCCCCTATCGGCCAACAGGTATTGGCGTGTACTGCACTGATTTTTAGATAAACCCGCTGTACACGCAAATCACAAATTGCACTTTGGGTGCTCAATTTTTACAATTCAAACTTATGAGTGAGTCGAAAATACGGATCGGAATTACCCACGGGGATGTGAACGGAATCGGATACGAAGTGCTGATTAAAGCGCTGAGCGATCCGCGGATGTGCGAGTTGTGCACACCGGTGATCTACGGCTCCTCGAAAGTTGCGAATTACTACAAGAAACAGATCGAATCGGCCGAGGGCTTCAACTTCACCCTCGTCAACTCGGCTCGCGAAGCCTCTTCCAAGCGCATCAATCTCATCAACTGTGTGTCCGATGACCTGCGCGTTGAGCCCGGAACGTTGAGTCCTGCCGCCGGGGAGGCTTCGGTCGCAGCCCTGATGGCCGCAGCCGAAGATCTCAAACAAGGAACCTTGGATGCGGTAGTGACCGCCCCGATCTGCAAGGAGAATGTACAAAGCGACCAGTTCCGCTATACCGGACACACCGAATTCTTCGCTTCGACTTTTGGCGGTGATCCGCTGATGATGATGTGCAGCGACCTGATGAAGGTGGGCTTGGTCACGATCCATATTCCGATCTCCGCCGTGAGTGCCGAAATCTCGCGAGAGAAGATCATTACCAAATTACAGGAGTTGCGCACCTCACTGATTCAGGATTTTTCGATTCGGGAGCCTCGCATCGCAGTACTGAGTCTCAATCCGCATGCCGGTGACGGAGGCTTGATCGGAAAGGAGGAGCAAGAGATCCTCACCCCTGCAATCCAAGAGGCGGTGCAACAGCACAAGATCTTAGCCTTCGGGCCCTTCCCCGCCGACGGATTCTTTGCCTCGTCAGCCTACCAGAAATACGATGCCATCTTGGCGATGTATCACGATCAAGGATTGGCACCCTTCAAGGCGTTGAGCTGTGGTGGCGTAAACTTCACCGCCGGCCTGCCCATCGTTCGCACCAGCCCCGCACATGGGGTCGGATTTGACATTGCAGGAACCAATCAAGCCGACGAAAGTGCCATGCGCGATGCCATCTACATGGCCATCGACGTGGTGCGTAGCCGTGCAATCCATAAAGAAATCACAGCCAACCCCTTGCGTAAATTCCGCAGAGAGAGTGGCGCCGACGTCTCGGTTGCCGATCTTCCCGAAGATCCCACGGAGAAAGCCTAAACACACGAACACTCAGAGGCACAGGTTGTATTGTGCCGTTTTTTAAAATAACAAAAGATGATGATTAAAGTAACTTTTCCTGACGGCGGCATTCGTGAGTACGCCCAAGGAACGACGGCAATGCAAATTGCGGAGAGTCTCAGCCCGCGCCTTGCCCAAGAGGTGTTATCGGCCACGGTCAACGGAACCGTTGTGGATCTGAACCGCCCGATCGAAGAAGATGCCTCGTTGCAACTCCACAAATGGGAGGATCCCGAAGGAAAGAAAGCCTTCTGGCACTCCTCGTCACACCTCATGGCCGAAGCGCTCGAAGCCCTCTATCCAGGGATTAAATTCGGCATCGGCCCCAGCATCGAAAACGGATTCTACTACGATGTAGACTCGCCCACCCCGATTGTCGAAGCCGATCTCCCGAAGATCGAACAGAAGATGATCGAATTGGCACGCACCAAGGAGCCGATTGTTCGCCGCGAAGTGAGCAAGGCAGAGGCGATGAAGAGCTACACGGAGAAAGGGGATCAATATAAAATCGAACTGATCGAGGGGTTGGAAGACGGCACCATCAGCTTCTACCAAAATGGCAACTTCACCGATCTGTGCCGTGGGCCCCACCTGCCGCACATGGGATACATCAAAGCCATCAAACTCACCTCGGTGGCCGGAGCCTACTGGCGGGGCAACGAGAAGAACAAGATGCTGACCCGTATCTACGGCATCACCTTCCCCAAGAAGGCGATGTTGGATGAGCACCTCGCAATGCTCGAAGAGGCCAAAAAACGAGACCACCGCAAACTTGGCAAGGAGTTGGAGCTCTTCTGCTTCTCACCTCGTGTGGGCGCCGGATTGCCGTTGTGGCTCCCCAAGGGTGCAGCCCTGCGGGATCGTTTGGAACACTTTTTGCGCAATGTACAAAAGCAGTACGGCTACTTGCAGGTCATCACGCCGCACATCGGCATGAAGGATCTCTACGTCACCTCGGGACACTACGCCAAATACGGGAAGGACTCGTTCCAACCGATTCACACCCCGGATGACAGCGAAGAGTTCTTGCTCAAACCGATGAACTGCCCGCACCACTGCGAGATCTACAAATTCAAACCGCGTTCTTACAAAGATCTTCCGCTGCGTTTCGCAGAGTTCGGAACCGTCTACCGCTACGAACAGAGCGGGGAGATGCACGGCTTGACGCGGGTGCGCGGATTTACGCAAGACGACGCCCACATCTTCTGCCGTCCCGACCAGTTGAAGGATGAGTTTATGAAGGTGATCGACATCGTGCTCTACATCTTCAAAACCCTGAGTTTCGACAAGTTCACCGCACAGGTTTCGCTGCGCGACCCGAACAACAAGGAGAAGTATATCGGAAGCGACGAGAACTGGCACAAGGCCGAGCAAGCCATCATCGAGGCAGCTGCTGAGAAGGGGTTGCAAACGACGGTGGAGCTGGGTGAGGCTGCGTTCTACGGCCCGAAACTGGACTTCATGGTGCGTGACGCCATCGGTCGTCAGTGGCAATTGGGTACGATTCAGGTCGACTACAACCTGCCCGAACGATTCAACCTGACCTACAAAGGTTCGGACGACAAGGAGCATCGCCCCATCATGATCCACCGCGCGCCCTTCGGTTCGATGGAGCGTTTCGTTGCGGTGTTGCTGGAGCATACGGGAGGAAAATTCCCGTTGTGGCTCGCTCCGGATCAGGTGGTGGTACTGCCGATCAGCGAAAAATACAACGATTACGCAAAAAAAGTTTCAGAATATCTAAATAATTCCGATATTCGTGCGCAGGTAGACGACCGTAACGAGAAGATCGGACGGAAGATCCGCGACAACGAGTTGAAACGAATTCCGTTCCTGCTCGTCGTCGGCGAGAAGGAGGAGCAAGAGCAAACCGTAGCCGTGAGAGCTCAGGGCGAAGGCGACCAAGGCACCATGCGTTGCGACGATTTCATCGCCCTGCTTCAGAAAGCCGTTGCTTCGGAGATCAAGAAACTGAACAAATAAGCACAGCGTGCTATGTATGAGCCATGAGCACATCGGCCTATCACCCATATACCGTGGTGGCCAAAGGGCTCAATGATTCTTTGAGATTACGTAGTACAACACCAGAGATTCGCTGAATCTCTATCATAGGAGCATCACGGAAGTGACAATGAGAGCCCGCCCGGCACATCCTGTCACTTCCGTTTTAAAACCAAACACGTATTGTTTCACTAACGGTGGAGGGCAAAACTATAATAACAAAACCACAAAACCACAACAGACCCAGCGGCGGTCCACGCACCACAAACCGGGGAAGAATGCCGGAGAAAGAGGCTGCGCATCGTATCAACAACCTGATTACTGCACAGCAGGTGCGCTTAGTAGGCGACAACATCGAACAACAACCCATGGTGGTCTCGTTGCGCGAAGCGCTCAAGATGGCAGAGCAGATGGAACTCGACTTGGTAGAGATCTCTCCCAAGGCCGATCCTCCTGTGTGTCGGATTGTCGACTACTCCAAATTCCTTTATCAACAAAAGAA
>JAQUZZ010000080.1 GCA_028691095.1 Alistipes sp.
ATGACTTCCGAAGATTAGCAAAGGATTATGAACGAAAGGTGGTGTGTTCGGAAAATATGATATACTTGGCTTTTATTTCACTGATGCTAAAATGGTTATAAATGATATTTTTAAACAGACTCTAAGATATTAACAACTTTTTCATAGTCAATAGAGATAAGATGTTTTTCTACTCTTTTTACGGATTTTCGAGTTTCTCCAGTTAAGCATTATCTTGCTTTCCCTCTAATAATTTCACACAATCAACCTTATTCATCCTTACCTAAGATTTATTACAGATAACCCATGGCAAGTTATACAAAAATAACACAAAAAAAATATCAAAATAAAAAAAATACTATCTCAAAACCAGTATAGATGTACTATTTTAAGCAATCAAAAAGAATGACTACACTTTTTTTTACGTTATATTACTTATATACCTATATTGCTAATAAATAGCATACTGCGCTTATTTTACTCAACCCAATAATTCAGAGCACAGATCATGATAGAATTCAACTCCACACACAATAGTGCTACGACTTCGGTAGCGGAAGCCCACTTCTCAAAATACGAAAAGGATTCCTTGCTCCGTTTCTTTCATAACAAGACGGAAATGCATCTTCACACTGCGGTTTCCATTTCACAAACAGACCTTGCATCCCGCTTCAAACCACAACGACAAACCCTCTAACACCCTCGCACTATGAGACAATGGATTATCGCACTGCTGGTCGTGCTCTTCGTAGCACCCTCGTTTGCCCAGCAAAAGACCTCGAACACGACAAGCCCTTCAACCACCGTCGCTGCCAAAGGGACCCTCTTCCAAACCGGAACGCTAAAGAGCCTCTTGGCCAAAGCTGCCAAAGAGAAGAAATATCTCTTTGTAGATGTGTACGCCTCTTGGTGTGGCCCCTGCAAAACCATGGCAACCCGCATCTTTCCACAGCAGAAGATGGGCGACTATTTCAACAAGACCTTCGTGAACGCCAAGTTCGATGCCGAGAAAGGCGAAGGCATTGAGATCGCCAAGAAATACGAAGTCGAGGCCTACCCGACCTTCCTGATTTTGGATAGCGAAGGCGCCGAAGTCGGACGCATTGTTGGGGGTGGAGAGGCCGACCTCTTCATCCAAAAGGTGCAACAGGTGGTTGTCAACATCGACAAGGAGGAGAAGAAACACTTCTCTCCCCCCCAACGACAGAACCCCGTGCCGATGGCACGGGGTTCTGTCGTTTCTCAGGAGTCATTCTTCCGCTTTTCGCTCTACCGTATAGGTCAATCGAAGCGAATCACCCGTCGATCCTCCTCCGGAACCTCAATCCAGACGGTCATCACCTCGTCGGGGATCAACGACTCCACCTTCTCGGGCCACTCGACCAGACAGAGCTCTCCGCTAAAGAAGTACTCTTCATAGCCGAAGTCGAACGCCTCCTCAATCCGGTTGATGCGATAAAAATCGAAATGATAGACCGAATTGGAATCCCGATCGTGATATTCGTTCACAATGGCAAATGTCGGACTGGTCACCGTATCGGCAACGCCCAATTCATCACAAATGGCTCGAATCAGGGTTGTTTTTCCGGCGCCCATCTCTCCTCGAAAAATCACGATGGAACGTTGTCCGAGCGCATCCAAAATAGCGCATGCCACCTTGGGAAGCTCATCCGTTGAATCAATCTTGTATTCCATGTTTTAAATCTAATACTTATTTAACGTGAGTTTCACGAAGGGAAACCCACACACTGTAACCTCAACCTTTACACTTCACGCATCCGCTCCACCTCGTGCTGCATGATATAGTCGTTCATATAAAAACCCTGTCCGATCGGTTGATCGACCTGTCGCGTTACATGAAACCCCATACGTTCATAGAACCCCACGGCCGGATTCTTGCGGTTGACCGTCAACTCCACGGTTCCACAGCCTGCGGAGGTCTCGTTTTGCACCAGTGCAAAGATATGCTCCAGCAGTTGACGTCCTATGCCTTGTCCGTGAAAGGAGGACAATACATAGATCTTGTGCACATGATAGAGCGTGGGAGTAAATCGCTCCACCGAAATGTACCCGCAAGGCGTCGTCCCGTGTCGCGCAATCCAGAAACGCTGGGTGCTCAACTGCTTCTGCAAAGACTCCGCGGAGTACATCCACTCCATCATATACTCCACCTGTCCCTTGGTCAACAACGCCCCGTAGGTTTCGGGGAACACCTGTTCCGCCATCTGTCGAATCTGTGGAATCTGAGCCACAGAAGCCTCCTCTAATACAATCATCGCTCAAAATAAACGCTCAAATATAGCATACCGAACGCGGAACACCAAACTTTTTCGGACAATCCTGCGTCGGGTTTTTATTCCCCACTATTTTTGTGTATTTTTGTAGATTCATCAGCCTTGCTTTTGCAGCAAAGGCTCTTTATTGCATCTCGAAGCTCACGCGTATGACCGAAAACATTTATACCTCCGCGCAGACCCAAACCGCCGTGTTGGTTGCCGTCTACTCCTCGGCTCAAGAGGAGCGTCAAACCACGGAGTATTTTGATGAACTGGAGTTTCTGGCCGAAACCGCCGGCATCACCACCGTCAAACGATTCACCCAGCGTATGCCTGCCCCCTCGGCCAAAACCTTTGTCGGAGAGGGAAAACTCGCGGAGATCACCACCTACGTCGAAGAGAATGACGTGGCTTATGTGATCTTCGATGATGAGTTGTCACCCGCCCAGCTGCGCAACTTGGATCGCACCTTCCACCACAAGATCTACGACCGCACCAGTCTGATTCTCGATATTTTCGTACAACGCGCCACCACCGCCTACGCCAAAACCCAAGTGGAACTGGCACAATGCCAATATCTGCTTCCGCGACTTACCGGAATGTGGACGCACTTGGAGCGACAACGCGGAGGCACCGGAACCCGCGGAGGAGCCGGAGAGCGTGAGATCGAGACCGACCGACGGGTCATCCGCAACCGCATCAGCCGACTCAAAGAACAACTTCAGAAGATCGACCGTCAAATGGCCGTGCAGCGCAGCAATCGAGGCGCGTTGGTACGTGTCGCGTTGGTGGGTTACACAAACGTAGGGAAATCGACCCTCATGAATCGGATTGCCAAAAGCGAAGTCTTCGCAGAGAACAAGCTCTTTGCCACCCTGGATACCACGGTGCGCAAGGTGGTGTTCGACAACCTGCCCTTTCTACTCTCCGACACCGTGGGATTCATCCGCAAACTGCCGCATCAACTGGTCGAATCATTCAAATCGACCCTGGACGAGGTGCGCGAAGCCGATCTACTACTTCATGTGGTCGACCTCTCTCATCCCAACTTCGAGGAACAAATCGACGTCGTGAAACAGACCTTGCAGGAGATCGGTGCGGGCGACAAACCCGTCTTCCTGATCTTCAACAAGATCGACGCCTACACCTTCACCCCCAAAGCCGAAGACGACCTAACCCCCATCACCCCAGAGAATTACTCTCTGGAGGAGCTCAAGCAGAGTTGGATTGCGCGTGCCAACACCCCGTGCATCTTCCTCTCGGCACGCGAAAGTCTCAACATCGAGAAGTTCCGAAAAGATCTCTACGGCATGGTGCGGGAGATCCACTCCGGTCGCTATCCGTTCAACAATTTCTTATATTAACGGGCGTTTTAGGGATTGATCCCCTCATCATCTGAGGGGATCCTTATACGTTGTAAAAGACTTATTATCCTTCGATAATCCCCTTACCACCTCCCCCACACCGTTGGAGGAGGTGCTTTTTAGTGGCATTTTACGAATTGAGACCCTCCCTATCTAAGGGAATCTGAGGGGATCAATCATCCTGCTCCTTCTCCCGTATCGTTTAGCACATCGCGCGATAAGCCGCAACCGAGAGCGCGGCATAATCGCCAATGCTCTCCCCCAAGCGTGCAGGAACAACACGGCACACTTCACGCGCATACCCCAACGCCTGCTTGCGAATCACCTGTTCGGCTTTAGGCCAGAGCAGGTCGTGTGCTCGGGCAAAGATGCTGCCGATCACGATCACCTCCGGGTTCAGCAGATCGATCAAGAGAGAGAGTCCCTCTCCCAAGAGTTTTCCACTCGTACGATAGACCTCCACGGCATCCGGATCTCCAGACGAAGCAGCCTCTGCGACGCTCCGTGCCGTGATCCGCTCCAAATCGGCCGCCGTAGGACAATAACCCACCGACGAACCCATCTGCAACGCCTCTTGAGCCCGAGTGCGCGCCAACTGTTCGATGTCGCTTCCGCTACAAAATCCCTCAAACGACCCCGCTTTACCGTAACCCACGGGGCCAAAAGGACGCATTGCCATGTGCCCCACTTCGCCAGCCATATCGTTGGTGCCGCTATACAAGGCTCCGTTGAGCACCAATCCAGCACCCATGCCTGTACCAAACGTCAGGAAGATCATATTTCGAGTGCCTCGACCTGCCCCAAACTGCCACTCGGCCAGTGCACAAGCATTCGCATCATTCTGGATTCCGGTCTTTACGCCGAACCGCTTCTCAAAGAGCTCCACAATCGGCACATTGTCCCACCCCGGCAAATTGGGGGGCGACATAATCACGCCCCGTTGACTATCCAAGGGCCCGCCACAACTAATTCCAAAGGCTTCGACCTCCGACAACGTCACGCCATGCGTCGAAAGCAGTTGATCCACCTCAAGGAAGAAACGATCTATCACCGTTGCATATCCTTGCCGTTCGGTCGGGAAGCGCTCTTTTGCCAAGATCTCGATTCCCTCCGTCGTCTTCCGACCCAATACCACGGCACACTTCGTGCCGCCTATATCAATGCCTACTAAGTAATTCATAGATGTGTATGGATGTTAACGTGAGTTTCACGAAGGCAAACTCACTGCGTTAAATGAAAGGTTTATGCTTATCAATCCCTCCCAACCTCCCCCAAACCGTTGGGGGAGGAGCGAGTTAGCGGAATTTACGAAGGAAGACTCACTGCGTTTAAGTGAAAGAATCTTACGACAATTTACAACCCCAATTCCAGTTCAATGTAATGCACCAAGGAGTGGATCACCTTTTCGTGAATCTCCTGCGCCCGATCGGAGAAGTCGGTCTTGGGAGCCCGAATCTCCACATCGCACTTCGAGGCCATCTCGCCTCCCCCTTTCCCGGTCAGTGCCACCACACGCATTCCCATACTCTGCGCCGAAGCGATAGCCTCCAACACGTTACGCGAATTTCCACTGGAGGAGATCCCCAATAACAAATCCCCGGGGCGACCTATGGCCTCCACGGCTTTGGAGAAGATAAAATCAAACCCATAATCGTTCGCCACACAGGTGATATGCGAAGGATCACTCAGGGCTACCGCCGCCAACGCACGACGATTTCCGCGGAATCGGCCTGTCAACTCTTCGGCAAAGTGCATCGCATCACACAGAGAGCCTCCGTTGCCGCAAGTGATGATCTTCCCTCCCTTTTGCAGGGTCTCGACCATCAAGGCTCCTGCTTGGTCGATGGCTTGCCACGTCCGATCGTCCGAAGTAAATTGTTCCAATACACGCGCTGCATCCGCAAACCCAGCGCGCACGGCATCCATTGTTGTCATTATCTCAATTTTTTTGAATCGGTCAGATTAGGCCTTCTTACGAACCATCATCACCGAAATAGATAGAATATAGACCAAACAAGCCAAGGGCACCAAAAGACTCACCCATTGATTGGAATGGTCGGCAATCAGCCCCATGATAGGCGGAACCAACGCACCTCCGGCCACTCCGGTAATCATCAGAGCCGAGATCTCATTGGCATACGTCGGCTTATGTTGCAGGGCCAAAGAAAAGACGACAGAAAAGACGCTGGCAGCAAAAAAGCCCACGATCGCAAGCCCCGTATAGATCACCGGCAGACTCCCCGTGAGCAATAAAATCACATAACCCGCAACCGCACAGATCATAATCCCCGCAAAGAAACGATGGATCGCCATGCGCGTCAACAGAATCGTAGCCACAAAAGTTCCCAACGTACGGGCCGCAAAATAGAGACTATTCACCATGGTTCCCTCGTCCAACGAGACGCCACAACGCTCCATCAGGTATTTGGGCATCGTGGTCATCAGTCCCACTTCATACCCCACGATCAGCAGGATTACCAGAAAGTAGATCAAGATCTTCCGATCACCCAGCAGGGAGAACACCTCTTTGATCGAGGAGTTTTTCTGTTCCGTACGACGCTGCTCGATAATCGGCACCCACAGCAACCAAACCAACGAGATGAGGGTCAGCACGGCATAGATCGGGAAGACCAATTTCCAATCCCCAAACATCGCCGAGGCCAAACCCACAATCAGCGGGCCGAGAAAAGAACTGATGGCCTTGACAAACTGTCCAAGTGTAATGCTACTGGCCACCCGATCCGTCGAAACGACATCCATCAGCAGGGGATTCAACGCCACCTGCAGAATGGTGTTGCCAATACCGAGCAGTGCCACGGCACTCAGCGCCACGGCAAAGTTGTAATGAATCACCGGCAGGAGCATGCCTATGGTCGTAACGGCAGCACTCAGCAGCACCGTATTTTTCCGTCCGACACGTCCCATCAGGATTCCCGACGCAATGGAGATGACGGCAAACCAAAAAAAGGCCAATAACGGGAAGAGGTTTGCCCAAGTGTTGCTCAGTCCAAAATCTTGTTTTACATAGTTGGTCAATAGGCTGACCAGATCTACGAAACCCATCACAAAGAAACAAAAAATCACGGGCAGTAGCTTGGTAAGCGATCGGGAAGAGGCTGTCATAAATGCGAAATTAAGAGTCTGTTTAAAAATATCATTTATAACCATTTTAGCATCAGTGAAATAAAAGCCAAGTATATCATATTTTCCGAACACACCACCTTTCGTTCATAATCCTTTGCTAATCTTCGGAAG
>JAQUZZ010000081.1 GCA_028691095.1 Alistipes sp.
CAGTCGGATGCCCGTCACCCGTCCCTCGTGCAGCAACAGGTCGGTCATGCGATGCTCCAAAAGGATCTGCCCTCCGGCTTCGCGTACGCTCTGTCGCATGGCCGCAATAATACGAGGCAGCCGATCGGTGCCGATGTGCGGATGGGCGTCATAGAGGATCGACTCGTCGGCTCCGTGAAAGCGAAACACCTCCAGTGCCTTGCGGAAGTCACCCCGTTTTTTGGAGCGCGTGAAGAGTTTACCGTCCGAGTAGGTTCCCGCCCCCCCTTCGCCAAAGGCATAGTTCGACTCAGGATTCACCGCACCGTTACGCTGAATCTGGGCAATATCGCGCTTGCGTGCCGAGACATCGCGTCCTCGCTCCACCACAATCGGGCAGAAGCCGCGTTCGATGAGTCGCAGTGCCGCAAACAATCCTGCGGGCCCCGCTCCGACCACCACCACCGGTATGCGTCCCCCGACAAACGGATACTCAAAATGAACCGGTGCAGGGGGCTGCTCCCCGTCGATAAAGACCTGAATCCCCAGATTGACGCGGATCGTGCGACTGCGCGCATCCACCGAGCGGCGAACGATGCGAGCTAAGGCAATCTGCTCCTGAGACACGCCTAATTTGCGCGCCAAAAGAGGGAGGTAAGTTTGTGGATCGGAGGCCTCGTGGGGCGTCAAAACCAAGTTGATTTCTTGTGACATAATGATTTGCACATCGTGCGATTAATTCGTAAGGAGCCCTACGGTGAGGCAGTCTCGTTCCGATCGACCTTCCCCGTTCCTCTCCTTGCCAAGCATTTCCGCAGAGGGAGTATCGATTTGAAAGAAAAATAGGGGAATACAGTCGCTTCGTTTCGTCAAAATTACTACTTTTGTTTCATAAGTCCGCACACGCTCCGAATTATTCCCCGCCACCCCATCGGGCAATGGAGCGAAATGGACGGGACGATCTTTTTCTTTGCACTCGCAAGAGCCATCCGCGAAACCTCGTATGGGATCGCCTACCGGCAAGGGTGCATGAAGAGATCTCATGCGAATAAATAGCACAACGTGCTTAAGAGTCATAACTTTATGAAAAACTTAGTGATTATCCCCACTTACAACGAGATCGACAACATTCGTCCGATGATCGACAAGGTCTTCTCGTTGTCCGAGCCCTTCGATCTGCTGATTATCGACGACGGCTCTCCCGACGGAACCGCACAAGTGGTCAAAGAGCAGCAAAGCCGCTATTCGGGTCTCCATCTGATCGAACGCTCCGGAAAATTGGGTTTAGGAACCGCCTATCTCACCGGTTTTCGCTGGGCCTTGGAGCAAGGGTATGACTATATTTTCGAGATGGATTGCGACTTTTCGCACAACCCCGACGATTTGGTGCGACTCTCCCAAGCTGCCGTACAAGGAGCCGATCTGGTGATCGGATCGCGTTATGTGACGGGGGTCAATGTGGTGAATTGGCCGATGCAACGGGTGCTGATGTCCTACTACGCCTCGGTCTTTGTCCGCACCGTCACACGGATGCCGGTACGCGACGCAACGGCCGGATTCGTATGTTACAGCGCAGAGCTGCTGCGTCACATGGATCTGGATCGGGTGCAGATGCGGGGTTACGGCTTTCAGGTCGAGATGAAGTTCACCGCATGGAAGTTGGGTTTCCGCGTCAAAGAGGTGCCCATCATCTTCACCGAACGGACGCAAGGAGCCTCCAAGATGAGCGGGGGCATCTTCCGCGAAGCCTTCTTTGGCGTCTTGGGACTGCGCTTCCGTAAGATCAAAGCCAAAGCCTAAAGAGAGGTTATTCCAAAGCATGATTCCGTCCTTTCGGCACGGTATGCTCTTGATATACCAATATATTTATGGCATAAATAGCACACTGTGCTTAAACTCTTCGCAACAATGCGGCAACTATTGATAGAGGGCGGAACCCTGATTAACGAAGGGGTAGTTCAGAGAGGATATATCCTCGTCGAAAACGATCGAATCGTAACGGTTGGTGCGGGCGACTATCCACACGCGCAAGATTTTCAGGGTGAGACACTCCATGCCGAAGGATTATGGATCATGCCGGGTGTCATCGACGATCAGGTTCATTTTCGCGAACCGGGGCTGACCTATAAAGCCGACCTGCATACCGAATCCATGGCGGCAGCAGCCGGAGGCGTCACCTCCTTTATGGATATGCCCAATGTTGTGCCGCCCACGACCACGCTGGAGCGGCTTGCGGAGCGATTCCAACGCGCCTCCGAGTCTTCGGTTGTCAACTACTCTTTCTACTTCGGAGCCACCAACGACAACATCGACCAGATTCGACAGGTCGACCCACAGCGCGTCTGTGGCGTCAAACTCTTCATGGGCTCCTCAACGGGTAATATGCTGGTGGACAACGAACAGACTCTCGCAGCCATCTTTGCCGAATCGCCCGTTTTGGTCGCCACACACTGCGAAGAGGAGTCGATCATCCGCGCCAACATGGCGCGTTTCCGTGCGGAGTACGGCGAGAACCTCACGGCGGTACACCATCCGCTGATTCGCTCGGCCGAAGCGTGCTACCGCTCTACGGCCAAAGCCGTGGAGTTGGTCACCCGTTACCAAGGCAATCTGCACGTGCTGCATCTGAGCACCGAGCAGGAGTTGTCCCTATTTGAGTCTCGTCCGCTTCGCGAAAAACGGATTACCAATGAGGTATGTGTGCATCATCTGTGGTTCAGCGACCAAGACTATCCGCGCGAAGGCAACCGGATCAAGTGGAATCCCGCCATCAAACGCCTCGAAGATCGTGACGCCCTGCGCCAAGGGCTGCTCAACGGCAAAGTCGATGTCGTGGCCACCGACCATGCACCTCACACCCTCGAAGAGAAACAACGCCCCTATCTCACCGCGCCCTCAGGGGGGCCGCTGATTCAACACTCCCTGCCCGTCATGCTGGAGCTCTGTCGTGAAGGACTCTTTCCGCTCACCACCGTCGTGGAGAAGATGTGTCACGCTCCGGCCGTGCGGTTTCAGCTCCGCGACCGCGGCTTCCTTCGCAAAGGCTATTTCGCCGATTTGGTCATGATTCGTCCCAACGATCCGTGGATCGTCACACCGGAGTCACTGCGTTACAAATGCGGATGGTCTCCCTTTGAGGGGGTCGAATTTCACCACCGCGTATGGCGCACCATGGTGAACGGGCACACCGTCTACCGCGATGGAGCGGTGGATGCCGACTACCGTGGCATGGCTCTAACCTTCAACCGATAACGGCGTATCCTTCGGGGTTGCGCTCTTTTGGGTGTAGTAGGCAATCTTACCGGCTCTCAACGAGAGCAATACATAGATAAAGACCATTAAGATCGGGATCTCGAACAGACTGCCGAAGACGATGCTCCGCAACAACAGGAGCAACATAATCCCCAAGCATAGGGCATAAACGATGTTCCACCCTTTCAGAGTTACCGCCGAGGAGGTGGTGCGCACCAGCAACGACGCGGGGAGCACGCTCCGTCGCAAAGAGAGAAACAGAAACAGATTCGACAGCGGGAGCCAGATCATGATCCACACAAGCTGCGTCATCATCGGAATGATGATGGCATCGGAAGTGCCAAAATCGCCCCTCTTTCCGCACATCCAGTAGTACCACAACATCGCAGGAAGAATACAGAGGGTGGCCGCATTGGCCAGCAGATATTGCATCGCTTTCCCTTGGGTCACGATGCGCTTCAGATCCTTCGCTTTTTGGATCTTGAAGATCCAGCAAGCCAAGAGACACAGGGCGGCAAACATCGCAATGCCTCCTCCCAGATCCATCAGATAGGTTCGCAGCCCCACCGTCGAGGTGATGGTCTCCGAAAGTTCCAAAGGAGCAATGAATCTCGATAGACCCCACAAAACACCTCCAACGCCAATCAGTATCACCGATTGCACTCTGCAATCGCCAACAGATTGGGGAAATACCCCACACCAACGTTGATTCTCCATAGCTAAGATATTTTAAGAAGGATTAAGCCCGTGCATCACGGTATATGCCTAATATACCGATAAGTTAATGGCCAATAAAAGCGCGCTGGGCTTATTTTCGGAAAACACGATCAATCTCGCGGCGCACATCTTTCTCCTTGATATACTCTCGCTTATCGTAGTTCTTCCGGCCACGACCCAACCCGATTTGCAACTTAGCCAACCCCTTCTCATTGATAAAGAGTTTGATGCCGACCACGGTGAGTCCCCGATCCTGCAAGGCTCGCTCCAACTTGGCCAACTCGCGGTGCTGAAGCAGTAATTTCCGATCTCGCTTGGGTTGATGGTTGTTGTAGGTGCCCCAATAATACTCGGCAATATTCATTCCCCGCACATACAATTCATGCCGATCAAAATAGCAGTAACAATCGGCCAGCGAGGCCTTACCCATCCGCAACGACTTGATCTCCGTCCCCGACAGCACAATGCCTGCCGTGTAGGTGTCGATCATCTCGTAGTCATAGGTAGCCCGTTTATTCTTGATCGCTATCTTCTTCTGAATTTCATTCATGGCAAAATCAAATGATGGGTGTACGCGCTGAAATTCGATTTTTCTTGAGGGGGTAAGCCGAGAGCCTCCCCTGGTGAGGTGAGGTGAATTGGAGCGCTAACGTGTGATTATTAGGCTTTGTTGTTCCGCGTCTTGACGACACGACGCTGCTTGCCCGCCTGCACTTTGTTGTTGGATTGATTGTTCCCCGATTTAACATTGGCATGATTTCCTGCCGTAAAACTCTTCTTCGTGCGATTGTTGGTTCGGGCCGGAGTATAGTCATTTCGGAGATTATTGAGTGCCTCTTCGTCGATGGTAATCCGATTATCGGACATCGACCGTATATCCTTCATGATTACCTCATTGTTGGGGTGCTCCTGATTGTACTCGAAGGACTTGGCTCTCATATATTTGGCGATATTGCCGGCAATCACGGTTTTGGCCTCCTCGTCGGCAATATCCTTGAGGGCTCCGAACATTCGGCCGATGTACTTCCCGTAATGTTTCCGCGCAATGCCCCCCGTGGGATAACTCATCCGCTCAGGCCGGATCTCCAGAATCTCCTGTGAGGGAATCGGATAGGGAGAGTCCACATCCAACTGAAAATCAGACATAATAAAGAGATGATCCCACAACTTATGTTTAAAATCCACCGTGTCACGCAGCATCGGATTCAGGTTTCCCATGATCTCGATGACGGCTTGGGCTTGCGAATTACGCAGATCTCGGTCGTGAATCGAGCGAAGGTAATCGACCATTTGGTGAATATGTCGCCCGTATTCGGGCAACATCACTTTCTTCCTTGCGAAGTTATAATTCTTATTCATACAATAAAAAGAGGAGTCTAAAAGACGAACCCGAAGCGAACCCGCAGGTTTATCGCTTCCAAATCACTGATTTTGAGATGATCGTGTAGAGAAAGACACCCTACTCACACTTTGAGTTCTTTTCAAATCCGGAACACAGACAGAGCGACACGCCACGTATCGAGGATACCTCGAATGGATTTGAAAATTCAAGTAACGGTTTGTAATAATGATAATTTTTGGCTGAACATTCCCTGCCGGAGAAGAGGCATCGGAAGTCTCTCATTTTTTTGGAGGAACGAGAGTTTTTCTAACTTTCGGGCAAAGCTACACGGTTTTTAGGAAAAAACAAAACGGTTGAGAAAAAAAAGAGACGCTTCGACCACCGAGTGCGATGCGGGATCGGTGCGACGAACTTTCATGCCCCACAACCATCCGAACCATCGCTGCGGAAGATGCAAAGAGTGGATCACACTCCGTTACCCCCTCTCGGATCGCGGTCTTAGCCGTCGTGGGGCGACAAATGCAGCCCTTCGTGCGATGGATTTGCCAGGGATTCAGGGGAGCCTATCACCCCTATAACGTAGTAAAATGGATCAATCATTCTTAGGGATTACTTATAAATTATGACAAACTTATTAATTGTAGATGGGGAACGCTGTATGCGGAACACCCTTAAAGAGCGTTTAGAGTATGAAGGTTATCGGATCGACACCGCAGAAAATGGAGATGAAGCCCTCTCCAAAATCGGGCAAAAAACCTACCAACTGGTTTTGGCCGATCTGTTAATTGCCTCTCCGGGGGTGACCGATCTACTGGAGACCCTCTCCCACTCCGCCCCGAATCCGACCCCACTCATCGTGCTCTCCTCGCTCAAAGGCATCGAACCCGCCATCGATTGCATCCGCCACGGAGCCTTCGACTACCTTGCCAAACCCGTAAACCTGAACAAATTACTGGAATCCATTCGCGCTGCTTTGGAGGATAAGAACCAAAATCGTGCCACAATGGAGCGTTCGGCTTGCGGAACCAAAAAGCTCGCTACGCTCTCCAGTGTCGTGGCCACCCCTCGACGCCCCAATCCCCTCCGAGACCATCTGATCGGAACCTCTGCCGCCATGATTCACGTCCAACGTCTGGTGGAGAAGGTGGCCACCTCCGATGCACGGGTCTTGATTATCGGAGAGAACGGAACCGGCAAAGAGTTGGTCGCACGACAACTTCATGCCAAGAGCCTACGCTGCGAAGAGGCCTTTGTGGAGGTCAACTGTGCCGCCATCCCCTCGGAGTTGATCGAAAGCGAACTATTCGGCCACGAAAAGGGCTCCTTCACCTCGGCCAACAAACAGCACAAGGGGAAATTTGAGCAGGCCGACGGAGGCACGCTAACCGTCCTTGTCTGCGTTGCCCATTGGAATCACCCGAGAGGACACCCAGTATCTCCTCGCACATCTTTAGAAGGCCTTTCAACTCTTCTTTGGCGTCCTCAGGCTGCGGTGGCTCCTT
>JAQUZZ010000082.1 GCA_028691095.1 Alistipes sp.
AAATTCGACCCCTTTTCCCGTGACACTTTGAAAATCTTCGATGGACTGGGTAGTTACGCCTTGTTGCGCAAGAAAGTCGATTACGGCGCTCGCTAAGGGGTGCTCCGACTTGGACTCTGCGGCATAGACGCTACGGCGCAAGGCGTCGTTGTCGGCCGTCGCATCCACCGTAATCCATTGACTGACCGTGTGGCGTCCGACGGTGAGCGTTCCGGTCTTATCCAGCACCACACGGTCGATGTGGCACATTTGTTCGAGGGCTGTGGCATCTTTAATCAGAATTTGATGTTCGGCTCCCTTTCCGACCCCCACCATCAAGGCCGTCGGAGTGGCCAATCCCAGGGCACAAGGGCAGGCGATGACCAACACCGAGACTGCCGAAAGAAGTGCGTAGGAGAAATAACCGGTTCCTCCGATGCTCCACCAAAGGATGAATGTGACCACGGCAATCCCCAATACGGTGGGTACAAAGATTGCGGCAATGCGGTCGGCAATGCGTTGCACCGGAGCTTTGCTCCCTTGGGCTTGTTGTACCATGGCGATGATCCGTGCGAGCAGGGTGTCGCTGCCTACGCTGGTGGCGCGCAGTACGAAGGCTCCGCGGCCGTTGAGTGTTCCGGCCACGACGCGGTCTCCGCGCTGCTTATGGACGGGAACGGGTTCGCCCGTGAGCATACTCTCTTCGACATAGGAGTCACCCTCTGTCAGCTCGCCATCGACCGGAATCTGCTCCCCTGGACGCACCGCGATGCGATCCCCCACCTGCAAGGCGGCAATCGGCGTCTCTATCTCTACTCCGGCATCGCTGAGGCGTCGAGCCGTGGAGGGTTGCAGCCCCATCAGTTTTTTAATGGCCGAGGAGGTGCGGCTTTTAGTGCGTTCTTCCAGTAGTTTGCCGATGAGGATGAAGGCGATGATCATCGTGGCCGCCTCATAGTAGACGTGTGGCGTCATACCCCGATTGATCCAGAACGCGGGCCATAGCGTGTTGAAGAGGCTGAAGAGAAAGGCAATCGAGGTGCTCAGTGCAACCAAGGTGTCCATTCCGGCCTGTCCGTGGCGCGCTTGTTTCCAGGCGCCAACGAAAAACGTGCGCCCGAAGTAGAAGATGACGGGCAACGAGAGCCCCAACATGACCCACGACCCCCACGCCCAGTGCATGAACAGCATGGAGACGACCATGATCGGAAGAGCAAAAATCCATGCCCACAGCGTGTTGTGTTGCATCTGTCGATAACGACTCTGTCGAATCTGTTGTTCGGTCTCTGCGGAGGTGTCGTCCAGCAGTAGATCGTAACCTACGGCCTGCACACCGGCTCGCAGAGCCTCAGCCGAGATGAGCTTCGGATCGAAGGCGACACTCAGCCGATTGGAGGCGAAGTTGACCGAGGCCTCGACGACCCCCGGAAGATGCCGTACGGCTTGTTCGACATTGGCTGCACAGGAGGCGCAACTCATATCGAGTACCGGAAAGGATTTATGAAGGAGTTTCATTCCGAAAAATTTTAAGCACGTGAAAGGCTTTCTGGCAAAAGAGACTTGTTCTTGGATCCCATTCCATTTCTCCCATCACCCTGCTGCTCTAACAAGAATAATGCCCGCTAAGCACTCTTAACGGGCATTGTGGTGGAAACAGGGTTCGGAACCTATCGGTTGGCCGATTTCTTGATGTCCCGAATGCGTAATTGAGGGGTTATGGTTCCTCGATAGTGGTTGTCTACCACCGAGTAGCAGACGTCGATGCAGCCCCCCGACCGCACATATTCATAGTGAGCCGGTTGCTGAAAGGCGATGGCGGGAATCGACGTGTTGGGCTTCTCGCCCTGCATCAGATCCATCTTGAGGTGCTCTTTCTCGGCTCCTACCAACCGTGCATCGCCTCGATTGCTGACACCCCGGGTCACGAAGACCGGAGCGTTGTTTTCGGGGCCAAAGGGTTGAAAACGATTGAGCGTCGTGCGGAACTTGGGCGTAATATCGCTAAAGAGGAGTTCGGAGTCGATCTCCACTTGGGGAATCAGCATCTCGGGGTCGATATGTTCCTCGACGTAGGCGTTGAATCGACGCGTAAACTCCGTGACATTCTCAGGTCGCATGGTGAGCCCCGCTGCATAGATGTGGCCGCCGAAATTCTCTAACAGATCGGCACACGACTCCACAGCTTGGTAGAGGTCAAAGCCCGGCACACTTCGCGCCGAACCGGTGACCAACCCGTTGCTCATGGTGAGTACGACCGTCGGGCGATAGTAGGTCTCGATAAGTCGCGAGGCGACAATGCCCACGATGCCCTTCATCCAACGCGGATTGTAGATCACGGTGCTTTTGCGATGCCGGAGTTCGGGTTGTCGTTCGATGATCTCGTGCGCCTCTTGGGTGATCGAGCGGTCGATGTTTTTGCGATCCTGGTTGCACGTGTCAATGAAGGCGCCGTACTCCGTGGCCACCTCTTCGTCGCGCGCAACCATCAGATAGACGGCTGAGTGCCCTCCCGAAGGGGCTGCATTTTGATCGTCGCTATCGACCTCCATACGTCCGGCCGCATTGATGCGTGGCCCGATCTTGAAGACAATGTCGTCGATGGTAATCAAATGTTTGTCCAGCCCGCAGATCTTGATGATCGAAGAGAGCCCCTTACGCGGTCTCTCGTTGAGCTGTTTGAGGCCAAAAAAGGCCAAAATTCGGTTTTCTCCGACCAAGGGAACAATGTCGGAGGCAATACTCACTACCACCAAATCCAGCAGACTCTCTGCCTCAGAGAAGGGTAAACCCTTGTACTGGCAATATCCTTGCACCATCTTGAATCCTACACCGCATCCCGACAACTCCTTGAAAGGATAGTTGCAATCGACGCGTTTGGAGTCGAGAACCGCCACCGCTTGAGGAATAGTCTCCCCGGGGAGGTGGTGGTCACAAATGATGAAATCAATGCCTTTCGTCCTTGCATAAGCGACTTTTTCCGTTGCCTTGATTCCGCAATCCAGAGCGATAATCAGTTTCACTCCTTTGCGTTCGGCGTAGTCGATGGCCTTGATCGAGATCCCGTAACCTTCGGTGTAGCGATCGGGAATGTAGAACAGAAGATCTGTGTGTCCCAAACGCCGCAAGAAGGAGTAAACCAACGCCACCGCGGTGGTGCCGTCTACATCATAGTCGCCATAGACCATGATCGGTTCTTGTCGGGTCAATGCTTCATCAATACGCCGCACTGCCAAATCCATATCCTTCATCAGGAAGGGATCGTGCAGATTCTCAAGTTTTGGATTAAAAAATTGCCATGCTTGCTCTTCGGTTTCGATGCCACGCTGAATCAGAAGGTTGGCAAGTTCCGGAGCGATGTCCAGCCCAGCAGCCAATTCGGCGGCTTTGGCGGCATCTCCCTGGGGCTTGAGTACCCATCTTTTTTCTGCTGACATAACGTTTTTTATTTATTGATATTCTTTTTTTCTTCTTTCAGTTGCTCCGAGGCGACCCTCCGTCGCAGGATCAAGATCCCGCTGTGGCGGTCGGCTTGCGGAGAGGTTGCAACCCGCTTTGCCGGAGCCGTTCGGCTATCCGACCGTGCACCCCATAAGGGTGGCAAAATGGGCGGCAAACTGCTTCCCTACCTCCTCGACCGTCGGGGTCGCACCGCACTCTTTCTCGATAGAGGTCACTCCTTTATCGACAAAGCCACACGGGTGAATGTAGGAAAAATAGCGCAAATCGGTGGTTACGTTGAGTGCAAAGCCGTGCATCGTCACATAACGTGAGGCTTTGACCCCAATGGCGCAAATTTTTCGGGCTTTGGGAGTGTCGCCTTCGATCCATACGCCGGTGGCTCCCTCGACCCGCCCTCCGCAGATGCCGTATTCGGCAATCGTGCGAATCACACACTCCTCCAATCTCCAAATATAGGTTTTCAGGGAGAGTCCGAGCCGCTCCAAGTCCAAAATCGGATAACCTACTAATTGTCCGATGCCGTGATAGGTGATGTCGCCCCCACGGTCGGTATGAAAATACGAGGCGTGAATCTGTTGCAGAAACGCCTCGTCAACCAACATATTAGACTCATGTCCACTTTTGCCTAAGGTGTAGACGTGAGGATGTTCCACCATCAACAGTTGTGCCGGTGCGCTACTCCCCTCTCGCTTGGCCTCAAGCAGGGCGCCGAAGCAGCGTTTCTGCTCCTCCCAAGCGGTGCCGTACTCCATACGGCCTAAGAATCGGTAGGCTACGTGTTCCATGGGAGAGGTTATTTCGGATTGTGGGTTTGGGCGTTGCAGCACGCCATGGCTCTCTCCGCCTTATAGGAGGATCGCACCATAGGCCCACTCTCGACATAGGCCATGCCTCGTTGCAGAGCCTCTTGTTTGTAAACCTCAAATTGCTGTGGCGTGATGTATTCGGCTACCGGAAAATGCTTGAGCGAAGGACGCAGATATTGACCGATGGTCAGGATCCGCACGCCCTGTGCCACCAAGTCGTCGATTGTTTGGAGCACCTCCTCCGAGGTCTCACCCAAGCCGACCATCAGGCCGCTTTTGGTGCGACATCCCGCCTGGGCAAGATATTGAAGCGATTGCATACTCACCTCATACCGCGCGCGCGACCGGACTTGGGGAGTCAGTCGCTTCACGGTTTCGATGTTGTGGCCTATAATATCGGGAGCCGACGCAATCACCACGTCCAAGAGTTCGGGACGGGCGTCAAAGTCGGGGATTAGAAGTTCGATAGAGGTATGGGGATTGGCTTCGCGTACGGCACGTACGGTATCCGCCCACACATGAACACCACCATCGGGGAGATCGTCGCGATCCACCGAGGTGATGACACAGTGTTTCAACCCCATTAATGCAATGGAGCGGGCGAGTTGCTGTGGCTCGTCCGGATCAGGCGGTAACGGTTTTCCAGTGGCCGTGGCGCAAAACTTACACGATCGGGTGCATATCTCCCCTAAAATCATGAAAGTGGCGGTTCGTCGACTCCAACATTCGGCTTGATTGGGACATCGGCCGCTGCTGCAAATGGTGTGCAATCCGTGTTGTTGTACAATGCGGGCTACTTCACCAAACTCATCGCTGTTGTGGAGCTTGATTTTCAGCCAATCTGGTTTTTTATGTCTCGTTACCTCTTCATGACACTTAGGCATTTTAAGTTTTATTTACTTTCCAATTGCTACAAATGTAACGTTTTTTTTGGATATAAGTCCTACGAAAGCATAATATTTCATGGCGCAAAGCGACAATTCGAGAGAGAATTTGATCTGAGGAGAGGGCAAGCCGATGAATGGTCTCCTCTTTTTTCTGGCGAAGGAGAGCCGACAAAGGGGCGCGAAAATAAAAAACAGATCCTTCGTGTGAAAGATCTGTGTTGTGGAAAGGAGGTTTTTCTATCCCTCTATCTCTGCAACCTATTAAAGAAGGATTGAACCCTGTTTACGGCATCTGCCTGATACACCGATGGCGTTCCTGCAGATAGCACGATGTGCTTAAAAACAAAGAAAGGGTCTTCCTTTTGGGGAAAGATCCTTTACTTTTTATCTGTGCGTCAGATTGACGCGCCGATTACTTTGCTTGAGCAGCAGTCGAGTCAGCAGCAGTCGTGTCGGCAGCAGCAGCAGCGGCAGCAGCCTCAGCGGCAGCAGCAGCCTCAACGGCAGCGATAGAGTCAGCTACTTTAGCGGCAGCGATAGAGTCAGCTTTGGCTTTCTCAGCACCTGCATTACCACAAGAAGCAAAAGCAACGCTAGCAGCAACTACTACTGCAAGCATCATCACAGATTTAGTAAAAGTTTTCATAGTAACAAAGAATTAAAAGGGTTGAATTCTTGGCGCAAAGGTATAAAAAGGTTTGAGTGTTGATACTATTAAATGAAAAAAAATTCATAAAAAACACGTTTTTTTTCATCCATAGGGTTGTTTTTCCCGTTTTTTTTGCTATATAAGGTAATTTGCCGCTGTTTTTGGGCTCCTATTCCTCCTTAATTTCAGTGGGTTGAACCGAATTGCTCTCGTTGGAGAAGAGGGAGAGCGGAATCTCTTCGCGCACCACAAATGCTCGGTCAAAATGCGTTTTTATTTTTCCCCAAAGCACAATCGCCTCCTCAGAGGTGAGACAGTTGCCCACCGTAACCTTAAAATACGGGTTATCATAGACCAAATAGGTGGCAATGCCCGGATAGAGTTCCTGAAATTTGCGTTCGGCAACCTGAGCCGCAGAGCGAGCACTCTGGCTGTTGTCGAAGAAGATGCGAACCCGATAGCCACGCACCTTGCCCTCCGATGAGCCGGGGACGGCGTTGACGGCTGAGGCCGCGGTGCCATGCTCCACGATCGTGACCTTTCCTTCACCCGAAGAGGGTTGTTGTAAACGTTGCTTGAGCGCACCGATCGACTGTGCCTGGGCATAGAGCGAGAGGCAGAGCATCAATCCGACTATTCCTACAATTTTTCTCATGGTTTCAACTCTTTCATAATTTGCGAGAGGTCGATGCCGAACTGTTTGAGAAAGCGTTCGGTTCCCATCTCCTTGAACTCATATTTTTTGCGTCCCAATCCGGCTTTCGCAACGACGCGTCCTGACACGGAGGTTCCCTTGGCTCCCTGCGAGAGAAGGCTGACGGTTTGTAACATCCCAAGTATCCCGCCCTCGAAGCGAATCTTGACCGGAATGAGGATCGTTCCGTCGAATTTTCGAGGGAGTTTGACCTTCTGAGTTACCGTGGCCGTGACCAACGGACGCTCGCCTTGATAGAGCGTCACCTCCGCTTGAGCCAAGGTGAG
>JAQUZZ010000083.1 GCA_028691095.1 Alistipes sp.
CGGCGAAGAAATCCCAAACGGGACAACCGGCGTGTTGGGCCTCCTCGCGTAAGGTTTGGCAGAGAGCCTCCACATTGGGATTGGGACTGCGAACGGTACGACCTTTGACCCGTTTGGCACAATAGCACTCCATGGGTGTGGTGAGAAGCAAGGGGATCGCCGGAAGATAGCGTTGCAACAATTCGATGGTTTTCCGAATCTGTGCAGCCACCGTCTCTCGGTCGAAACGACTGCCGTAGCTGTCGTTGGTTCCCAAAGAGATGATAATCAGGTCGGGTTGAAGTTGTGTCGCTTGTGCGATGATTTGCGGATTGCGATTCAGGGTGGTGAAGGAGTTGCCATTGATCCCGATGCTGTGATAGAGAATCCCCGAATCCCCGTTCTCTAAGGAGAAGCCGTAGAAGGAGGGGTGGGTAAAGAGCGAATCGCGGAGTCTGGCCGTGAGCGTCACTTCCCGGACGGCATGATTCAAGGGAATCAGCGTCGCTTGATCATTGTCCATGCTGGGGCACTGAATCCCCGTGGCAAGCGAGTCTTCGGCCTCCAACAAGGGAGCCTGAGCGTGATGAAAGGCCCAAATGCGGTCGAAGGGTTGTTGGCTTTTAAGGGTAAACCGGATTGCGGTATCGGTCGAGTAGAGCACCATGCCTGAGATGCCGACATTCTCCAGATCGGGGGTGTGGGTCAGACAGGTGTGTCCTTGCCAAGCGTTGGTGGAGGTGATGGCGTAATCCGAAGGCTCGTTGGTTCCGTTGAGTTTGAGGGGTACGATCAATCCGCGCCCTGCGTTCCCGAAGCGTTGTTGCAGCGAGTCGCGGATGACTCCCGGGAAGAATCCGGCTTGGGTATGCGAGTCCCCGATCTGTAAGATGGAGACGGTGGATCGCTCACCCTGTTGCAGTGCATCGAGTTTGGCAAAAAAGAGATTGAGGGCATCCGCATGCTCCTGAATATGGTTGTTCTCGGCACAGATCACCCCCGGAAGCTCCGGTGTCGTAGCATCAGAGGATTGGGCATACCCCTTCCCGAGACTGAGCGTACAGGCTCCGAAAATTCCGAGAAGAAGGAGGTGCAGTTTCATAACAGTGCGAGTATCAGTTGAATTACGGATTGTGTCGAATGAGAAACAGGGTCTTCCACCCTGAGCGAGCTCTTTTGATCCCTTGAAGGCGGGTTGCATCGGTTGAGAGAGTGATTCCCTCCCTTCACGGGATATGCTCTTGAGCGGCCGATGGGTGTATTGCCCACCCACGGCACGCTGTGCTTATTTCAGTAGGCTCACCTCCGGATTTGAGGTTTGGTTATAGTGCAGCATCTGTTCCATTTCGCGACGCAGCGACTCCTTTTTCTCTTTTTTTGCCGTTTCGGCACCTTGCAGCAGGCTCTTAACTAATTTGCTGGCAATGTATTTACCCCCTGCATAGCCGATGTGGGTGTAATCCTTGGCAGCCCAGTGTTTTGCTACAAAAGAGGCCATGCTGTTGGAGCCTCCCATCGCCAAAAAGGTGTTCCAGAAGGCCACTCCAGTCTGCTCGGCGGCATAACGTTGGGCGGCAATCATGCCTTGTACCGAGGGCATGGTGACAAATTCGCCATCCCGTTGCATACTGCGATCGCAGACTCCCATCACTAAAATGCTACTTCCCGGGAAGCAACGCTTCATGTAGTTGATTACTTTGATGAAGGCCTTCGCGTAGGAGTCGTAGCGCAGCACATCGACCGACATGACATTGAGTCCGTATTGCAGAATGACTAGATCGTATTGACGCATCTTCCCGATCTGTGCGTTGATGTTTTGCTCGGTGGCAAAAAGGGCTAAACTGCTGTTGCCGCGCACCGAAAAATTATCGACACTCACCCCTTTGTTATCCTCCAGCACAACGCCATAGCCGATGAATCCGGCCGATTGGGAGAGGGCGACCCGCAACGACTGAACGGGTTGCTGGATCTCGATCTGTTGCACCTGAGGGCCGGACTCGGGGGTAAAGTGGAGTTGCAGGGTGTCGTTGACCGTCACGTTGAGCGCGGTGCTGTCGCGGTTGGTGAAAAGAAGTCGAGCCGACGAGGCGCGTTGGATGTGTTTGCGGAAGGTGACCCCACGGAGTTGCACCCAAGCATTCTCTTCGGGAATCGAGAGGTTCCCTGAGACAAAGAAGCGATCGCGATACTCTTCGGGGGCTGTACGGGCACTCTTGACATCCAAGGTGCGCCATCCGCCGAAGGTGTGTTGCACGGTTCCTCGGAATTTGGCAATCGGGGAGGCGAAGGGTACAAATCCCACACCGTTGCCTCCGTACAGATCTTGCAGTTGTTCTCGCAGATCGGCGGTGAGAATATCTCCTTCGATAAAAGAGTCGCCCAATACGGCGATGCGAATGGGACGTTGTCTCTCCTCGGAGCTTAGTTTCTGATAGAATCGAGCAAGTGCCGACTCCGATGCACCAAAATCCTCCATCAACGGGCCTTCTGTGTATCCCGCGTTTGCGGCAGAGGGGTCGGAGAGTGATGTTGCCTGATACTCCGGATGGACGGTGCTCTGAACGATTTTCAGGGCCGAATCCGAGGCGGAGGCGGTCAGCAATCCGACGGCTGGCGAGAGTGACGGCGCCATGGAGACACTACTCATGCTCTGCCCGATAGCTTCGGATTGTTGCGCTTCGGCTTCTAAGGCTTCGCCTTCGGCCAAGAAGGTCGTGTCGAAGTAGAGATTCTCTTCGGGGGAGGGGTAGAAATCCTCCTTGAAGAGATCGGAGAGAATATTGATCTTCTTGAGCGATAGATCGCCGACCTTGAAACGGGGGATTTGGGAAATACCCACTAAGATCACCACCACCAAAGCGGTGATCATAAAGGTGCGACGCGTATAGTCGTTTTTACAATCCATGATAGGGGGTATTCAGTGGCGATCTTGATCGACGGTTTCGGATGAGATGCAAGAGACCCCTGAAAAACGGTGCAAAGTTAATAAAAAAAGAGGATTAAGCACAGCGTGCGATTTATTCGCACTCAAAACATCGGCATGGCAGGGATATACTACGAACAAAGGGTTCAATCATTCTTGGGGGTGACCTACAACGCAGATTGAGTTACGTTTGATGTCGATTCCTCCTTGCGTTGGCCGATCACAGAGAGGGGCGTGGATGGGAGGAGTGACATCGCAGGGGTTGGCGTTTGTGTATAAGGCATAAAAATACCGCAATCGGATTGTTCCGGATTGCGGTATTTCTGTTGACCCACCTGGATTCGAACCAAGAAAGGCAGAACCAGAATCTGCAGTGTTACCATTACACCATGGGTCACTCTGTTTTCACGTTGCAAATATATTAAAAAATCTTCTTCGTCGAACGATTTACTACAAAATTTTTCAGATAAAAAGGTTCAAAATAGGCCACGTTCTCAAATTTTTTAGCCTTAAACGCCTCATAGGCAGGTGTTACCAAGCCTCGAGCAGAGGGCGATACTTCGATAAAACGAGTGGTCTCTTCGGGGAACAGGCTCTTGCTTTTGGCCGCGCCGTTGCCAAAAAGGAGGACGCCCTTGCTGGATTGACGCGCTTCGAGGAAACTCTCGGGGGTCAGAATGTGCGCCGACACCTCGGAGAGGGGACGAATGTGTTCGTCAAAGAGTTGACAGTAGACCTCCATGCGACGCGCGTCAATCATGGGGAGCAGTTGGAACCCCTCGATGGATTCGAGGTCGAGAATCCCGGCTTCAAAATCCTCGACGGCGACATGAGCCAAGGCCTCCAGACTGTTTACCGCAATCAGCGGAATGTCGCTACCGTAACAGATTCCCTTGGCCAACGAGACGGCAATGCGTAATCCGGTATAGGATCCCGGCCCTTTGCCAACCGCTACGGCGTCCAGATCCGATAGATCCAGATCGTGTTCACGTAAAATCTCCTGTACGTAGACGGCCAGGTTCTGTGCATGTTGTTTGCCTTCAATATTTTCGCGTAGCGAGAGCAGTTCTCGGTTTTTGGAGAGCGCGACCGAACCGATGTCGGTTCCTGCCTCGATACATAAAATAAGTGCCATGATTGGTTGTGCTGTTTAGACGTACAAATTTAGAGATTTTCTGGGGTTTCGTACGACTTCGGGGTGACAAAAAGAGAAATACCCACTCTGTACATTGATATACAATGCGTTACACATGAGGCGAATTCACGTGGGCAAGGCTATGCTTTATCAAAAAATCCGTGGTTGCGGAAGCTGTAACAGGGGCCTGCCGTCACGATCAGATGATCCATTAAGAGAATATCGAAGAGAGCCGCCGCTTGTTGTAACTTTTGGGTTAGCACCTGATCCTCCGGACTGGGTTCGGGATTGCCCGAGGGGTGGTTGTGGACGAGAATCATGCCATGTGCCAGCTTCTCGATGGCGCGTTTGACAATGATCCGTGCGTCGACCACCGTATGTGAGACTCCGCCCTGACTGATGCGTGTACGGTCGATGATGCGGTTCGAGGTGTTGAGGTAGAGCACCTAGAACTCTTCGTGGGGAAGGCTTCCCAACAAGGGTTGGAAGAGCGTGATGACCTCTTGGTCACTTTGGATGCACTCCACCTGAGCCCCCTCTTCGAGGCTGAGGCGACGTCCCAACTCCAATGCTGCGGAGAGGATGACTGCGCGACGTAATCCTAAATCCTCCGCCATACGGAGCGAACTCAGGTCGGCCTGTCGAATTTGCGAGAGCCGATGATGGAATCGGTTCAGCAGGCGTTGCGCCAAGAGAACGGCCGAGTCGGAGCTCTCCCGACCTTGGAGCAGCAGGCTGAGGAGTTCGAGATCGGAGAGCGCAGTGATGCCGCGAGCAATCAGCTTCTCGCGAACCTGGCGATCGGTAGGCATACTTTCGGAATCCATGACTTAGAAGCAGTTTTTCAGGAAAGCACAGCGTGCTATGTATTCGCAATTAACCCATCTGTACTTCATTCATATACCGTGATGGGAAGGCTTAATCGTTCTCTGGGATTACTTATTCGCAATCAACCCGTTTGTACTTCAGTCATATACCGTGACCGAAGGACTCAATCGTTCTTTTCGGTCACCTTATACCGATCGTACCTCCTGCCGCGGGATGCGCCGGTTAGAGACCCTCTTCGCTTAGGATGTGTTCGTCCTGAGCCTCCAGTAGGGCAATGGTCGTCTGTGCTGCGCGCTGCTCGGACTCTTTCTTGCTGCTTCCCTCCCCTTTCCCGTAGGGTTGATGATCCAGAAAAATCGTCGTCCGGAAGTGTGGCTTCTGGGAGGAGTATTGTTCGCTGGGCGAGGTCTCAAACTGCATCAGGCGTCGCGTCTTCTGGCTCCACTCAATCAGTCGACTCTTGAAGTCGCTCTCCTGATCGGTCATCTGCTCTATATCGACATATCGACGGATGATCTCGTTGATTAGGAGTCGGTTGGCAAAATCATACCCTTTGTCCAAATAGATGGCTCCCATCATGGCCTCGAAGGCGTCGCCGTAGAGATGCTTTTGCAGAAAGCCGCTACCCCCTTGGACAATCACATGATGGTGCAATCCGATCTTTTGGGCCAAAGCATTGAGGGAGGATCGGCTCACAATCCGAGATCTTAACCGCGAGAGAAACCCTTCGTTCTCCTCCGGAAATTCAATAAATAGATAGTCGGAGACGATAGACTCAATCACCGCGTCGCCTAAAAATTCGAGGCGTTCGTTGTTGATGGGAGTCCCGTCGTCCAAAAATAGAGAAGCTGACCTATGTAACAAGGCCAGCTTATAGAGCTCTATATTGTTCGGATGAATTCCGAAAATATCTTTCAAGATTTGGTAGTAGGCCTTATCTCTCCCGTATTTACAGTGGAAGTAGGCCGAAATAGCTCCCCACACGTTGCTTACATTTTCTTGAAGATCACCGATGAGTTGTGTCCCCCGAATCCAAAGGTGTTGCTCAGAGCGCATTTCACATCGCGTTTCTGGGCTACATTGAGGGTCAGGTTCAACTTGGCGTCGATCTTAGGATCAAGCGTTTGATTGTTGATGGTGGGAGGAACAATACCTCGTGTGAGCGTCATGATACAAGCCAAAGCCTCAATGGCTCCAGCGGCTCCCAACAAGTGTCCGGTCATGGACTTCGTGGAGCTGATGTTCATCTTGTAGACGTGCTCGCCAAAGGTAGCGATCAAGCCGTTAATCTCGGCAATATCGCCCACGGGGGTTGAAGTTCCGTGTGTATTGACATAGTCGATATCCTCAGCGACCAGCCCTGCGTCGGCAATGGCATCGTGCATGGCTTTTTTGGCTCCCAGTCCTTCGGGATGCGGAGCGGTCAGGTGATAGGCGTCGGCACTCATACCGCCACCGGCAACCTCGGCATAGATCTTGGCTCCACGGGCTACGGCGTGTTCGTACTCTTCGAGCAGCAGTGCTCCGGCTCCTTCGCCGATAACAAAACCATCCCGATCGACATCAAACGGACGCGATGCGGTTTGAGGATCGTCATTACGGGTAGAGAGGGCTTGCATGGAGTTGAAACCGCCCACTCCCGGAGGATTGACAGCGGCTTCGGAACCTCCGGTCATCATCATGTCTGCCTTGCCCCAACGAATGGCGTTGAGCGCATCGATCATGGCATGGTTGGACGAGGCACAAGCCGATACCGTACAGTAGTTCGGACCGTGAAACCCGTATTTCATCGAGATATGTCCGGCTGCCATATCGGCAATCATTTTAGGAATAAAGAAAGGGCTATATCGAGGAATAAGACCGCCTTCGACATAGCTCTTTACCTCGT
>JAQUZZ010000084.1 GCA_028691095.1 Alistipes sp.
TAGGCGGCTAAACGGGGGAAGATCTGGAAATAGAGCCGATCCAAGTTGGGGGTAAATTCGCCCCACATCTGGCATCCGGTTCCCCAGATTTTTGCTTTATCCTCGTCGGCCAGCCCTTCGGGAATCGGGTTGAACGAGTAGGCCTTCTCCAAGGGGGTCACCTCATACGGATAATCCAAGTAGGTGAAGAATCGGTTGGAGTTAACCACGTTGTATCCCTTCTCGATGGCTTTGTTGACCAAGCTGATGTCGCCATCCCAGAACTGTACGATGGTTCCTTCGGCCAGTTTCTCCGATTGCGAAGCCTGCACGTGTGCCTCACCGCGGATGTTGTCGCCGGTGATCTCATTCCATCCGATCATGTGGCATCCTTTGGCTGCCAGATACTGCGACATCCGGTTGATGGCCCACACCTGAAGGTCAGAGCAGGTCGGGATGTTGTTCTCTTTCATGAAAGCCTGCACCGCTTCGGAGTTCTGCCAATGGGTGTAGTTGGCTTCGTCGCCTCCGATATGGACAATCTTCGAGGGGAAGAGGCGGATCACCTCATCCAGAATGTCTTGCAAAAACTCCATCACCTTGGGATCGCTTACATCATAGAGATCGCCTCCCACAGCCTTACCCTCGCGACGACTGCTGGCTCCGATCCACGGATAGGCCATAATCGAAGCCGAAGCATGTCCCGGGACTTCGATTTCGGGAACGATTTTGATGCCTCGTACATCGGCATATTTTACGATCTCCCGAATCTCATCTTGGGTGTAGTAGCTGCGTTCGCTGTGCAGCTTGTCCCACTCTTCGGACGAGAGATTTTGATTCGAGAAGTCGCGTTTGGAACCCACCTCGGTAAGCAACGGGTATTTTTTGATCTCGATGCGCCATCCTTGGTCGTCCACCAAGTGCCAGTGGAAGGTGTTCATCTTCAGACGTGCCAACTCATCCAAGAGGTTCTTGACGGTTTGCATCCCCTGAAAATGGCGACTCTCATCCTGCATATAGGCACGCCACGGGAAAGCCGGTGCGTCGGTGATGATGCACCCCGGGAAGCTGATGCCTCCCTGCTGAGGTTCACCCAGTTGGCGCAGGGTCTGCAACGCATAGAGCAGCCCTTGCCGTTTGTCGGCCGTTGCCACGATGCGTTTTTTGGTGTCGGGGGTCATGACGGCCAAGCGATAGGCTTCGTCGTTGTTGTTGGCCGGTACGGCGTTGAGCTTGAAGACAATTTTGGCCTTCTTCTCTTTGGAAACAAAGAGGGGTTGGAGTCCGATTTCGGTCAGGATCTCCGTGATGTAGGCTTGATCGAGGGCGGCCTTCTCGTCCAGATAGACTGGTGTCGTCCCTGTCAATAGGGTGGGGTCTCCCATCTTGATGATTTTGCTGGGTTTGGGCAGGATGGTGATCGACTCCTCCTGAGCCATCAATCCTGAAGTGCCGCACAGAACGGCAACCAGCATACTGAAAATGGATCTCTTCATAGTGTGTTACAATTAGGTTTGGTTGAAGGTTGAGGGGCTTTGTGATTCCAGTTCGGCATTTATGCCCCTTTTCTAAAAATAAGGTGTATTTGTACAATACACCTTATTTGACGTGAGTCTCACGAATGGAGACTCACTAAAATACAATTCAACGTTTACGCTTCCAATCCGTAAGCCTCACGTCAAAGGCTTTTTTCAAAATCCTCATTGGGTTTCGATAACCCCCACCCAACCTTCCCAAACCGTTGGGGGGAGGAGCGGGTCAGTGGTGTTTTTTACAATGAGTGAAGCTTGGACTCCTTGATTTTTAGCGTTCAAAGCCGTGTGTGGCCGATGAGGGCTGCGCTTATTCGACAACCATCAATACGTCGCCTTCCAAGACGGAGTCTCCGGTGGAGACTTTGATCTCTTTCACGACACCGGCTTTGTCGGAGTCGACATTGTTCTCCATCTTCATGGCTTCCAAAACCATCAGACGCTGTCCGGCTGTGACCGTATCACCGACGGCTACTTTGATGTCGAGGATGACTCCGGGCAGCGGACTCTTGATAGAACCACCTCCCACGGCAGCGGCCGGTTTCGGGGCAGCGGCTACGGGGGCAACGGGGGCTGATGCGGAGGCTGAAGGTGTCGCAGCCGGAGTGCCGTTGTCGAGCGTGACGGCATAATTTTTCCCGTTCACGGTGACATCGGCAGCATTGCCGCTGAGACTATTGACGGTAACGTTGTAGTCGTTGCCGTTAATTTTGAGTTTATATTCTTTCATGTTGATTGTTTTGGTCTCTCCGACGATCGAAAGAGGGAGGCGTTTCTCGGAAGAGGAATCTCTGCCGGGCAACCTATTACCACTTCGCGTCGGGATTGACGTTGTAATCATAGTAAGGGGTTCGGTCGTATCGTTCCCGAATCCGACCGAACCCTACTATGGAATTTACCATTTTTTATTGCGTTGCGGCATCGCGGTCATGCCGAAGCTCTTGTTGCTCCAGTCCGAACGGAGCATACGACGCTTCGAGGCGTACCGTGCCGTTTGGGATTGGGAGTAACACTGCAAGGCGACTGCAATAGCGGCTGCGATTTCATCCTCTTGAGAGGCATTTTCGCAGGAGCATGCACCGCATCCGAACCATTTCTTAAAGAGTTCCTTCATCATTACAACGGAATATTGGAGTGTTTCTTCGGCGGATTCACCAACCGTTTGTTAGCGAGCGATTGCAGGGCACGGATCACACGGAACCGCGTGTTGCTCGGCTCGATGATGTCGTCGATATAGCCATACTGAGCTGCCACGTAGGGATTGGCAAACTTGTCGCGGTATTCGGTCTCTTTCTGTTCGATCAGAGCCGCTTTCTGTGCGTCGTCCTCTACGGCGGCGATCTCCTTGGAGGAGAGAATCTCCGTAGCACCTTTGGGACCCATGACAGCGATCTCGGCGGTCGGCCAAGCGTAGTTGATGTCGCCACGCAGATGTTTGGAGCTCATCACGCAGTAGGCTCCTCCGTAGGCTTTACGCAGGATGACCGTTACTTTGGGCACGGTGGCCTCGCCGTAAGCGAAGAGCAGTTTGGCACCATGAATAATGATTCCACCATACTCCTGAGCCGTACCCGGCAGGAAGCCCGGAACGTCGACGAAGGTGACGATCGGAATATTGAACGCGTCGCAGAAGCGCACGAAACGTGCGGCCTTGCGTGATGCGTTGATGTCCAGTACGCCGGCCATGAATTTGGGCTGGTTGGCGATGATGCCGACACTTTGTCCGTTGAATCGTGCAAATCCCGTTACGATATTGGGGGCAAACTTAGCTTGGCTCTCCATGAAATCCGCGTTGTCCACCACGGCATGGATGACATCCAGCACATTGTAGGGTTTGTTCGGATTGTCGGGAATGATCTCGTTGAGGACGGCCTCTTTACGTTGGATGGCATCCGAGCAGTCGATGACCGGAGCATCCTCCATGTTGTTCGAGGGCAGGAAACTCAACAGACGACGCAGAGAGGCAATACCCTCTTCTTCGTTGTCCACCACAAAGTGGGCGACACCGCTCTTGGCTGCGTGCACCGAGGCTCCACCCAGTTGCTCCTGGCTCACCTCTTCACCAGTTACGGTTTTCACCACTTTCGGGCCGGTGACAAACATATAGCTCGAACCCTGGCTCATCATGATGAAGTCGGTCAGGGCGGGAGAGTAGACCGCACCTCCGGCGCAAGGGCCAAAGATTGCCGAGATCTGAGGAATCACACCCGAAGCGAGAATGTTGCGTTGGAAGATTTCGGTATAGCCAGAGAGGCTGTTGACGCCCTCCTGAATACGAGCTCCACCCGAGTCGTTGATGCCGATCAAGGGGGCTCCGTTCTTCATGGCCATATCCATCACTTTGCAGATTTTGGCGGCAAAGGTCTCAGAGAGCGACCCTCCGAAGACCGTGAAGTCTTGGGCAAAGACATACACCAAACGGCCGTCGATCGTGCCGTATCCGGTTACGACGCCATCGCCAAAGTATTTCTCATTTTCCAGACCGAAGTTGGTGCAACGGTGCGTCACGAACATATCGAACTCCTCGAACGAACCCTCGTCCAAGAGCAGTTTGATGCGTTCCCGCGCGGTCTTTTTTCCTTTTTTGTGCTGGGAGTCGATGCGTTTCTGGCCTCCTCCGAGTCTCGCTTGTTCGCGATACTCCATCAATTCGTGAACTTTCTTTTGAATTTCGCTCATGATTTATCGGAATCTATTACGGTTATTTTTGGGTTGTGGTGGATCTTGAGGTGTGGGCCCGAAGCGTCGAATGACGATCTCGGTTTCGGTACCTCTTAGGATATTGAACGTTGTAAGACCCTCCGTCAGATGCGTACTGGGGAGGGTCTTGGGGGTCAGTGTGATTATTTCTTGTTTTTATCTTCGCACAACTCGGTCAGCACGCCACCGGTCGATTTCGGATGGAGGAATGCGATGCTCAGTCCTTCGGCTCCACCGCGCGGGGCTTTGTCGATCAGTTGGATGCCGTTGTCCGCACACTCTGCCAAGTTCTCTTCCAATCCGTCTACGGCAAAGGCTACGTGGTGTACGCCCTCTCCGCGTTTCTCGATGAATTTTCCGATGGAACCCTCCGGTGAGGTCGACTCCAGTAACTCGATTTTGGTTTGGCCGACTTTGAAGAAGGCGGTTTTTACCTTTTGTTCCGGAACCTCCTCGATGTTATAGCATTTGCTACCTAACATTTTTTCCCAGTAAGGAATTGCGGTTTCCAGACTTTTGACTGCAATACCCAGATGCTCAATGTGTGAAACTTTCATGATTTTAGGTTTTATTTTAGTGTTTAACTCTACAATTTCCGCTTTGTGTGGTCGCTTCATGCGCCATTTTTTACCTTTTCGTGCGATCTTTTGCGTCACGATCGACCCGACCTCTTTTTGCCGACGCCCCCCAAAATACAAGTACTCGGATGGAGCGGCGCCGATCGGCTTGTCAATACGCTATTTTTCGGTCTGAATCCTACAAAATTAAAACTTATTATTCAAAATACACCATATTTGTTCAAGTTTTTTGCCACAACCAGTCGTGTGTGGGGCGGATCTTCGGGGGACGAGGGGTTAAAAAGAGGAGCGGGTTGCAACTTTCGGAGGGTATTTCCGTTTTATAAGAAAATACCTTATATTTGTTCAATGCCAAAGGAGGTGAGACCATGAGAAAAAATTTATTGCTAACCTTGCTTCTCTGTGGAATAACACTCTGCTTGGAAGCCCAAAAAAAACTGATCGTTGGGGTGAAGGCTCCCGATCTGAAGGTGTCGCAATGGCTGTCGACTTCACGACCCGACGACAACCTGCCGACTTGGATCGAATTCTTCTTTTCGCGCAGCAAGAGTTGCACGCAGCGCTTGGAGACGTTGGATCAATGGGCACAGCGTTATGCCGGTCGTCTGAATGTCATGGTGTTGAGTTGCGAGAGCCAGCAGACGATGGATTCCCTCTTCACCGCCCAACCCTATGCCTTTTTGTTCGGGTGCGATCCTGAGAAGAAGAATTTCACCGCCTATGATGCCCAGTTTGTTCCCTATGGAGTGCTGTTAGATGCCAAAAAGCGTGTCGTGTGGTTTGGAAATCCCACCAAGTTTGATACCCAGTGGTTGCAGAAAACGATAGATCGTAGACCTTAAACACAGCGTGTTATGTATAAGCAATCGCCTCATCCGTGTATCCGGCCTATACCGTGACCAAAGGGCTTAATCATTCTTGGGGTAGCTTCAAACGCTCTGCGGATTCTTGTTGATAGGCGAGCTACGCTACGGGTGTATTTCAGGGCATAGAAATAGGGGTGCGAGAGGATTGTTTCGCGTGAGTTTGGGAAAACAAGGCACTGCGGTGCATCAACTTTAGGGATATGAATCGATTCTGGATTAGAATTCTGAGTACGCTGTGCGTGATCGTGTGGGGAGGTCTTGCTTCGGTGCAAGCACAACAGGACACCCTTGTTACCCCCTCCACCGCGTTGAGTGCCTATCTGAACAATGGAGATTTAAGCTATCGTTGGGAGGTGGTCTCGATGAAACCGGCTCCTGGGGTCGTGCGTTACGACTTGCTGCTGACCTCGCAAACCTGGCAGCAGATTCCGTGGAAACATCAACTCACCCTGTGGATTCCGGAGCGACTCTCTCATTCGCAGGTGTTGCTGATGATCGCAGGCGGTTCGCTTCAGCGGGGTGAACCGCGTTGGAGCGAGGGCGATAAGACCCAAGAGGCGTTGGCACGACTGGCGCGACAGAGTGAAGCCCCGACCGCACAGATTCGACAAGTGCCCAATCAACCTTTGTTCGACTCTTTGACCGAGGATGCGTTGATTGCCTATACCCTGCTGCATCTTCAGCAGACGGGGGATATGAGTTGGCCGTTGCTCTTCCCGATGACCAAAAGTGTGGTGCGGGCGATGGATGCGATCACCGAGTTCTCGGCCGAGCAGTTGCAGCGCAAAGTGGAGGGCTTCGTGGTTTCGGGACTCTCCAAGCGAGGTTGGACGACGTGGTTGACCGCCCTCTCCGATGAACGGGTGATCGGAGCCGTTCCGATGGTGATTGATATGTTGAATATGCCGCATAGTATCCCTTATCAGGTTGAGGTTATGGGGACGTATAGCGACCAGATTGCCGATTACTCCACCTCCGGAATCACCGAGATGTTTGCCACCAAAGAGGGAGAGGCTATCGTACAGATGATAGACCCGTACAGTTACCGACGTCATGCCACCATGCCCAAACTCTTGGTTATGGGAACTA
>JAQUZZ010000085.1 GCA_028691095.1 Alistipes sp.
TTGTGCTTATCATAAAATCTGCAAGTTTCTATATCCAAAAATACGGAAACTTGCAGATTTTTACAAGTATTTTAACTCTTATTTTATTGATAATCCGTAATTTGTTGGGTTGTTAAGGGGCGACTATTTAATCGGATAATCGACCTGCCAACCGCAAATCAAATGTAAGCTATTTCGTATAGAATTCAAAATCATCCAGCAAACATTATCAGGGATTATGCTCGGTCGCCCAAAGCGGGGCAAACTCAATCGGGCATAATCCAGAATCCGCCATGATCTTGCGAATAGACGATTGTGGATTCAAGGGGTCGCTCCTGTCCATACTGCAACAGGGTCTCCAAATATTGTCCTCCGTGAATCAGGAAATACTCATTCTCCGGAATGGATAGGGTATCCCCCGAAAGCGACGCCTCCTCAAGGTTCAGGCAGAGTATCAATCGTCCGGAGTCCTTCGAGATGGTTTGGTAGGTAGCATATGACCCCAAACGATACCTTCCCTCGGTCAGCCGTATCACACGAATCTGTGCGGTATCCAAACGCTGCAAAAACGCTTCAGCCCGTGCGGGACCTCCGTTGCAACGATACTTGATCTTCGCCACGCCAATGGTGCCTATCAGAAAGAGGAAACAAGCCACGAAATAGAGTGTAACAATTTTATAATGTGTTTTCATGTTTTGAATGATTTTCGAGATACAACTTATAGGATTCGGTCAAACATTCGGGAGTGATCGACAGCAACATCATGCGATCCAACAATCGGGGCAACTCGCTCTCTAAAAACTCCGCTCTCTGTGCACCCAACACCCCCTGTACGGCATCTTGCGCCACAAAGTAGCCGATTCCCCGCTGATTGTAGATCACCTGCTCCGCCTGCAATCGTTCATAGGCTCGCATCACCGTGTTCGGATTCACCTGCAACAAGGCGCCCAGCTCACGCACCGAGGGAATCCTCTCCCCCTCGTGCCACTCGCCACGCAACACCTTCTCGCAGATCCAGGCCACAATCTGGAGGTAAATCGGTCTATTCTCTTCAAACTTCATACGTCTCGATTTTAAGGTTTCACTACACCGTGCGCTCCTTCAGCGCGAAATAACCAGCAAAAAGGAAAGCACACCACGACAGCATACCCAGGATCGATCGTATGAAATAGCCCAGTCCCGGAATCCAAGTCTGATCATACACCGTTGCATGAGCCGACGAATAGACTGTAACAAAATAGTCCAGCGATGAGGCATACGCCATATTATTCTCCCTGTATCCGGTCAACTGCAAAATCGTCCAGAGGATAAGACCCCAAGCCACAATACACAATCCATACCCCAGCAGTGCCTTTCGGCCGAAGACCAACTCGCTCCACAGCAGGACAGTATGCAAAACGAAGGCGACCTGAACCGTCAGCAGCAGCGTGTTCCACATCCATACCACCTGAAATTCGTGTGCATCCTTGAAAACCAGAAAGACGGTAAAGAAGGCTCCTCCGTAGAGCAGCAGCGTCATAAACAGCGACTGTCCCCACACAAAAAGGTACTTCTCAAAGACCGAACAAGGCAGTGTTAGTGCCTGTACGGTGGTCGATCGGGTTATGAAGGGAGCCACCGTGATCCGAATCCGAATCAAGAGGGTCACAAAGAGCCCGACCACAAAGAAGAGCACCGCCGCAGTTGCATCCGGATGATCGACCAACCGAAAGTTTGTATAATAGAGTACTCCATAATAGAAGACCAAGGCGGCATAGGTTGCCACATAGCCCTTCCACTGTACCGTCCACTGATTCAATGCCAACGACATAAACCGACGAAGTGAAAAAACAGAATCCATATATTTATTATTTTAAGTAATCCCAAAGAATGATTGAGTCCTTTCGTTACAGTATATTTCTGATATACAGGAATCTTAATTATCAACAAATAGCACGCTGTGCTGTTTATTGATGAAAAATTTCAGCAAGTTGTGCACGGCAATGCAACGAAGCATTGAACAGCAACTCCAGATCGGGTTTACACTCCGCTCCGTCGAGATTGACCCCCACACCGATTGTCCCCTGCAACGACTCCTCGCTGTAAAGCGGCTGATCGGTCGTGCTCTTGGGGCCAAAACTCAGCCGTTGGGCAATCTGCTCAATCGAAGCATTCAGCACCACCCCTTGGGCATCCAGAATCACCACACTATCCAGCAGCACATCCACATCGCGCACCTGATGGGTGGAGAGAATCACCGTGGTGTGGTCGTCCATGCCCGAAGCAACGAGGCGTCGGAACGCAGCCTTCGCCGGAATATCCAACCCGTTGGTTGGTTCGTCGAGAAGCAGCAGTTCCGTGCGACAGGCCAATGCAAAGGCGATCAAAGCGCGTTTCTTCTGCCCCATGGAGAGCTTTTTCAGGTTGCAAGCGGGATCGACCTCCAAGGCTTGACAGCACTCCTCCAGCCGCTCCTGCGAGAAACGAGGGTAGAAGGGCGCGGTGATCGCCACAAAGGTCTTGAACCGAACCGCCGGAAGTTCAAACTCCTCAGGCAGCACAAACATACGACGATAGAGCGACACCCGTCGACGATCGGGTCGCTCCCCCAGCACGTCGATCTCTCCTTTGGCCGGGGAGAGCAAGCCCGCAATCAACTTGAACAAAGTTGTCTTACCCACGCCGTTACTTCCCAGCAATCCGTACACCCGTCCCGACTCCAACCGCAACGACAATCCCTGGTAGATCGGGGTGCGTCGCCGGTATCCAAACTGAATCTCTTGCAATGCAATCATAGCCTTAGCGAATTAGTGTATTACAATATTAATACACTGCAAATATAGATAAAAAATCCTTCGTGATTCATTTTTCAGAAAAAAATTTCACGAGATCAAGGGGGCTCAAAGAGTGATTGAGCCACGACCCCACGGTATATGCCTGATATACAGAATAGTTAATTGCCAAAAAATGGTTACAAAGAGCGTACTTGCACCGCGTGCATAACCGTGCGTAACAAAAAATCGTCTTTGCAGCACCCTGCAAAGACGATTTCCAAACTCTCATGAAAGGCTTAGCGCACGGCCATATCCAGCACAAGTTCACCCTGTGCATCGGGCATCAGGCAGAGCACCGTGGTGGAGTCCATCGCCTGAATCGCGCCCTGCGAACAATTCATCCGATAGTCAAAGCCATCCACCTGAGCCTGCACGGCATCGGTCGAGAGGGTCGTGAACGGCAAGGTTTTCCCGCTCGCCACGTTCAAAGCCCAACCATACTTCCCCTGTGCACGCACCGGAAGCTGCATACGCAGCGTGCCCTCTTCCATGCGGATCTTGCAGCTATCTCCCGACAGAATGGGAGTCACCACCGACAGCACGCCATCGGCCTCCTCACGCACCACGGGGGATCCCACCGCAACGACGTGCAATCCCGCTGTATCTTGACAGATCAACCGTAATCCGGCTACCTCGGTCTCCGAACTCCAGTTGAAGCCATCCACCACGGGCAGCGTGGTGTAAAAACACTGAGTCGAAGTTCCCGGCTCCGTCAGATAGCGCGAAGCCAACCTCTCGTCAAAAAGATGAATATCCCGAAAACGCAAGGTGCTGTCACTCCACATCATATTGGCACGGTAGAAACGGCTGTTGTACCACACACTTTGGCGTCCTGCCGCCCGCACATCATGCAGCGCCACAACACTGGTGGCCGGCGTCTGCTCGAATTTGCTTTTGAACCACTTTCCGGCCTCGGACAGGGTCAGTACCGTCACCTTTCCACTGCGCGACAACGAGTCCACCAGCGGAATCTGACACTCCAGTCCCTGTTTCATGCGCGGCCAAGTGAAGGAGTTCTCTTGTCCCACCTGCGTATATTGGAACGCCAAATGAGGCCCCTCGGTCAACATCCCGAAGAACCACTTCACCCAAGTGGGGTCACCGCCCCCACCGCCGTAGACGGGCTCCAACGTCTCAACCCCTTGTGCCGGATGCCCCAAGCCGCTATCATACTGATTGATCGGGTCGCTACCCAGCATCCGGAAGACCGGTACGTTGATCTGACTCTGCGCGCTCTGTGCCGGCATATAGGCATTTTGCTTCGAGGGGTAGTAGGCTTGATTCCAATATCCACCCCACAACGTATAGCCGTCCGTCCCGACTTGGTCGCGACAGTTACACGACGCCTCGATCTGATACTTCTCGGTCATATATTGTAAGGTATGGGCGTCAATAAACCAAGAACCCACCGCCGTGGGATAGTGTCCAAAAATCTCCTTGAACTTGGCCATGTAGGTATCCACCAACTTTTCGCGCTCCTGCGGTGTATAGCCCGACGAGAAGCCGACATTGGCATGCCAATCCCACGGATAGATGCCGCGCCACGTGAGCCCCGCAGCCTCTACATGGGGCTGGGTGATCTCCCACCATCCCCCGATTTCCGAACCCGCCTGCATTGCCTCCTGCATCAAAGCCTGGTATTTCGGATTAATCAACGCATCGTACTGCAACAGAAAACTCCCGCGCAAATTGTATTTTTTCAGAAGCGCCACCTGCTCCGCGGTCGTCTGATAGAGATCTTCGTCCGAGATATTCACCGGACGCGGCTCGGTCTGCCGCACAAAATTGATAATATTCACAATGCAAGGGGACTCCGGAATCTGCTTCTGACATCCCGTCGCTCCCAGTAGTAAGGCGCATCCCCATAGGCCGATGCCCCATCGTGTTACCCTGTTCTTCATTTTATTTTGCTTTGATTGAATGATTGTTCTTCTATACTTGCACCCTCCATAGGCCGGACACACCCTTCGTCACTTTGGGCGTTTTACGCCATCGCCTCGTCTGCTGATCGCACCGGAACCCTACGCAACCGATCCACCGTCTGGGCAAACTCCGCCACTTGGTGAGGGGTGGGCTCCTCGAACAGCGAACCGGTCAATCCCAAACCCAACTCCTGCCGCTTTGCATCCCCATACGGATGATAGGCCATATACTCTATGGGAAGCCCCGCATATCGGTCGGCCAACGCCGCCAAGGCCTGCGCATACGCGCTGTTCCCATGCAATCGGGGTATGAAAATAACCCGTAACACGACCGTAGCACCCGCCCGACACATCGTCTCCAAGTTCTGCAACATCCGGCTCAACTCCCCTCCGGTATAACGATGATAGAGGCTCGGGTCGAGAAACTTCACATCCCACAAGAAGAGATCGGTACAGGATGCCGCCCGAAGAAAATCGGCGCTCTCCCCCTGCCCCGAAGTTTCCATCGCGGTATGGACTCCCTGATCCTGCAATCGGCGCAACAACGCCAGCGAAAATTCGGGTTGCCACAGCGGTTCACCCCCTGAGAGGGTGACGCCACCCCCCGAATGCACGTAATAGGCGCTGTCCTGCAACACCTCCTCAAGCACCTGTTCCAACGACGCACGGCGACCTGCCTGCTCAATGGCACGCGTCGGGCAAACCTCCACACAGCGCATACACGCCCCACACGCCTTCCGTCGCAAACGCACGTCCCGCAAGACCCGATGGGCATCCTGCTGGGGACACACAGCCCCACACGCCCCGCACGCCATACATCGCACAGGCCGAAACAGCAGTTCCGGATAGGAATGCTGCGACTCCGGATTGTGACACCACACACACCGTAGCGGACAACCCTTCAGAAACACCGTCGTCCGAATCCCCGGCCCATCATGGGTACAGAAGTGTTGAATATCGAATATAAGCCCCTCTGGGTTCATTCCTTAAATCGGTGTTTACGGAGCTAAAGCCCCTCTTCTATTTCTTGAAATTTATTAAGCTCTTTCTGCACGATATATGCTTAAGATACCGACGGGTTGATCGCTAATCAATAACACGCTGTGCTTAAAGGTTGATCAAAGATAGGGAATCGAAGAGAAAACACCTTGCATATCCAAGCAATATTTTTCTCTTCATCCTACGAAGGGGGATTCACCCTACCGATCTATTCTTTTACTCACATTCACAATATACTCAAAATTAATACGTTATATATAACACTTAGAAATTTGAGACAAAACGCTATTGTGTATTGCATAATATTATAATTTTTATCATATATTTGCAATACCAAAAATTACAGAAAACCATGTCGCTGATTACGCTGGAGAACATCCATAAAACCTACAACAACGGCAGTCCGCTCCATGTCCTCAAGGGGATCGACCTCCAAATCGAGCAAGGCGAACTGGTCTCGATCATGGGGGCGTCGGGATCGGGCAAATCCACGCTATTGAATATTCTGGGCATCTTAGACAATTATGACACGGGGAGTTATTACCTCAACGGCACGCTCATCAAGGATCTCAACGAGACCGAAGCCGCAGCCTACCGTAATCGGATGATCGGGTTTATCTTCCAATCCTTCAACCTCATCCACTACAAGAACGCCCTGGAGAATGTGGCATTGCCCCTCTATTATCAAGGGGTCTCGCGTCGCAAGCGCAATGCGATGGCGTTGGAGTATCTCGACACACTGGGTCTACGCGACTGGGCCACCCATATGCCGAACGAGTTGTCGGGAGGACAGAAACAACGCGTTGCCGTGGCCCGCGCACTGATCACGCACCCTCAGATCATCTTGGCCGATGAACCCACCGGAGCCCTCGACAGCAAGACCTCTCAAGAGGTGATGGATCTGCTCCGTCAGGTGAACGACACCGGCATGACCGTAATTTTGGTAACCCATGCCCAAGAGGTGGCCGACCAAACCAACAAGATCATTCATATCAAAGATG
>JAQUZZ010000086.1 GCA_028691095.1 Alistipes sp.
CTAATCATTCGAGTTTTTTTGGCAACCGTAGGATTGTGCGTGTGTGCGGAGTCTACTTTAAAAGCCCAAACCGAGTTGGAGGTGAATCTGGGAGCAGACCTTGTGAGTGGATATGTGTGGAGAGGGGTCTATCAGGCAGGATCGGGAGTGAGCGTTCAACCTTCACTCGGTTTATCTTACAAAGGATTCTCGATCGGAGCTTGGGGCTCCACCAGCTTTAGCGAAGGTTTCAAAGAGTTGGATCTATCGGCCGGATATTCAGTTGGCGGATTTTCGATCGGAGTCACCGATTACTGGTGGGCCGGACAGGGCATTCCTTTCTACGGAGATTATCTCAATACACACTTGATCGAGGGAACCTTGGGTTACCACTTCGGCGAGAAGTTTCCGCTCTACGTAACTTGGAGTACGATGCTTGCCGGAAACATGGATAAAGTGGATGGCAAACGAAAATACTCTACCTACATCGAAGTAGGTTACGATTTCCAGATCAAAGGGGTTGACTTTACCTGCGCAGTGGGTGTAGCACCTTGGGATTCTCCGGCATGGCTGATTCCGCGATATGGTGATACCGGATTCCAGGTCTCCAATATCTCGCTGAAAGCCTCCAAGGCGATCAAGATTACCAAGAATTATGCGTTACCCATTTTCGTACAGGCGATTGCCTCCCCGGCTACGGATGATGCCCATCTGGTCTTCGGATTGTCATTCTAATTGTCAATGAGATAAATCAAAATAGCACGATGTGCTTAAAAGTGTAAATCGTATGAAAAAGATCGAGGCGATTATCAGAAAGACCAAATTCACAGAGGTGAAAGAGGCACTGCTTGAGGCCGATATTGAGTGGTTCTCGTATGCAGAGGTGAGAGGAGTGGGCAAAGCACGTCAGGATCGGATCTATCGAGGTGTTATTTATGGAACCGATGTAATTGAACGACTGATGCTTACCATCGTGGTGCGCAGTCAGAACGTACAGAAAACCGTGGATGCCATTATCAAAGCAGCGCAGACCGGTGAGGTGGGCGACGGCCGAATCTTCGTGTCGGAGGTGAGTGAGTCCTATCGGATCCGTACCGGCGAGAGCGGCGACAAGACCCTCTATCAAGAAGAGACGAAGTAGCGAACGGTAAAGAGAACAAATCGCACGATGCGCGTAAGCACAGGGTGCTATTTATGAGCAATAAAAAAATCGGTATATCGAGTATGCCGTGATAAAAAGGGTTTAATAATTCTTTGGGATTACTTAAAATGAGTGAGAGATGGAAGAGGTTTTATTAGCGGATAGTTTGGCGGTGGTCAAAGAGGTGACCGAAGCCGCGGTTCCCGGAGCATTAAGCATTGCCGATGTGGCGACGTCGCTCGACACGGTGTGGGTCTTATTGGCAGCTATGTTGGTATTTATCATGCAGCTGGGCTTCTCTACGGTAGAGGCCGGATTTGCGCGGACGAAGAATACCGCAAACATTCTGATGAAGAATGTGATTGATATCTGTATCGGATCTTTGTTATTCTGGTTTGTGGGTTTCGGATTGATGTTTGGCCCCAGTGTGGCTGGCTTCTTGGGTGTTCCGGATCTGTTCGGGTTGGCCAACTGGAGTGGTAGCATTCCGCCCGAAGCCTTCTTGGTCTTCCAGACCATGTTCTGTGCGACCTCTTCGACCATCGTGTCGGGAGCCGTGGCAGGTCGAACAAAATTTCATGCCTATTTGATCTATTGCGTACTGATTGCCATGGTGGTGTACCCCGTGTCGGGTCACTGGACTTGGGGCGGAGGCTGGCTCTCGGAGTTGGGATTCCACGATTTTGCAGGAAGTACGGTGGTACACTCTGTGGGTGGTTGGATCGCCTTGGTGGGTGCTGCAATGGTAGGGCCTCGGTTGGGTAAATATCGCAACGGCAAAGTCTATGCCATCCCGGGTCACAGTCTTTCGCTGGCCATGATCGGAGTCTTCTTGCTCTGGTTCGGTTGGTTCGGATTCAACCCCGGAAGTCAGTTGGCTGCCTCCGGATGGGATAACGCCGTAGCCATCTCTCATGTCTTTCTGACAACGAACTTGGCTGCCGCTGCGGGAGGTGTAGCCGCGCTGCTCACCGCATGGTTCCGCTACGGAAAACCGACCCTGAGTTTGACGCTCAATGGTATCTTGGCCGGATTGGTAGGTGTGACGGCTGGTTGCGATTTGGTTTCAGCAGCCGGTGCGGCTTGGATCGGGGTAATTTGCGGCGTGGTGATGGTCTATGCAGTCTCCTTCTTTGACAACATTGCAAAGGTCGACGATCCGGTGGGTGCCATCTCGGTACACGGGGTGTGCGGTACGCTGGGTACGATCCTCACAGGACTCTTTGCTACGGAGAGCGGAGTCTTCTACGGTGCAGGCTTCTCCTTCTTCGGGGTTCAGGTATTAGGTGCGGTGGTTACGGCACTCTGGGCACTGGGTATGGGTCTGATTATCTTCTTCGCCATCAAGAAAACCATCGGTTTGCGGGTTGACAAACGCGTCGAGGAAGAGGGTCTGGATGTCTACGAACACGGAGAGACTGCTTACAACTAATCGGAAAGATGAAGGGTATCGGGGATGCGACCGGGAGTGTAGGTCGGAAGTGAGAGAAGCGTCGTATCGCCTTACCCTTTCCTTATTATAAATCACGGCACAGAGGCGGAGGCCTTAGCGGTGATGAAATACAGGAAGAGCAAGAGGTGCTCTTTCTACCAAAAAATCCAAAAAGTTTAGGTTTGTGCATTGCACAGCAGAGGGGGGATGGAGAATGAGAGAGAGAATTTAGGAGCGTGGCTCTGTCTCCCCTTTTTTTAAGCACTGAACATCGGTATATCAGGCATATACCGTGACCAAAGGGTTCAATCATTCTTTGGAGTTACTACAAAAACATTTGACAACAATTTTCTAACGTTTTATAAATCGCACAAAGATGTCAACACTGAGATTTAACGTGATCGATGAGGCGCTCAAACGCAAGGCGGTTGAAGTGTCGGCCCCAGCAGATCGGGCATCCGATTATTTCGGAATGAAGGTGTTCAACGAGGAGAAAATGCGCAAGTATCTTCCCAAAAAGAGCTACGAGGCATTGATGGAGACCATGCAGCATGGCAAGTCGCTCAGTCGCGAGATTGCCGACAGCGTGGCTTCGGGAATGAAGCAATGGGCTATTGAGATGGGAGCCGATCATTACACCCACTGGTTCCAGCCGTTGACCGGAGGCACTGCCGAGAAGCACGATGCCTTTGTGGAGTATGATGGCAAAGGGGGGATGATCGAGGAGTTTTCTGGAAAATTGCTGATCCAGCAGGAACCCGACGCCTCCAGCTTCCCCAGCGGTGGTATTCGTAATACGTTTGAGGCGCGAGGTTATTCGGCATGGGATGCCACCTCTCCGGCTTTTATCGTAGACACGACGTTGTGTATCCCGACGATCTTTATTGCCTACACGGGCGAGGCCTTGGACTACAAGGTGCCTTTGTTGCGTTCGTTGCAGGCCGTCAATAAGGCAGCCGTTGAGGTGTGTCGCTATTTTGATGCTTCGGTTTCCAAGGTAAATTCCTACTTGGGTTGGGAGCAGGAGTATTTCTTGGTGGACGAGGGGCTCTATGCCGCACGTCCCGATATGGTGCTCACCGGCCGCACACTGCTCGGTCATGAGAGTGCCAAGAATCAACAGTTGGAGGATCACTACTTCGGAACGATTCCCACGCGTGTGATGGCCTTCATGAAGGATTTGGAGTACGAGTGCTGGAAGTTGGGTATTCCGGTGAAAACGCGACATAATGAGGTGGCTCCCAACCAGTTTGAGTTGGCTCCGATCTACGAGGAGACCAATTTGGCCAACGACCACAACCTGTTGGTGATGCTCATCATGAAGAAAGTGGCGCGTCGTCACTGTTTCCGCGTGATTCTGCACGAGAAACCCTTCAAAGGGATCAACGGTTCAGGAAAACACAACAACTGGTCGCTCGGAACCGACACGGGCGTCAATTTGCTCTCCCCGGGCAAAACGCCGAAGGATAACCTTCAGTTTGTGGCCTTCTTGGTCAATATCATGATGGCGGTCTACAAACGCAATGGCTTGCTCAAAGCCAGCATTGCCAGTGCCACCAATGCCCATCGTCTGGGAGCCAACGAGGCTCCCCCTGCTATTATTTCGATCTTCTTGGGTCGTCAGATCTCTGCGGTACTCGACAAATTGGCCGCCAGCACCAAGGACGAGGCGATTGTCTTCGACGAAAAGAGCGGATTGAAGATGGGCGGCATCGCGCATATTCCCGAACTGTTGATCGACAACACCGATCGTAACCGTACCTCTCCGTTCGCCTTCACCGGAAACCGTTTTGAGTTCCGTGCCGTGGGTTCTTCGGACAACTGTGGTGGTGCGATGACCATCCTCAATACGGCCGTAGCCGACCAGTTGGTGGAGTTCAAGGCTGAGGTGGATGCACTGATGGCCAAGGGTGAAACCAAAGAGCAGGCGATCTTTAGTGTGGTGAAAGAGTATATCAAGGCTTCGGCTCCGATTCGTTTCGACGGCAACGGTTACACCGAGGAGTGGAAAGCCGAGGCTGCACAGCGCGGGTTGGATTGCGAAACCTCCGTACCGGAGATCGTGGGTCAGTATATCGCCCCCTCCAACACCGATATGTTTGTACGCATGGGTGTCCTCTCCTCCAAAGAGCTTCATGCTCGGGCTGAGGTGAAATGGGAGACCTACACCAAAAAGATTCAGATCGAAGCCCGCGTGCTGGGAGATCTGGTGATGAATCACATTTTGCCGGTAGCCTCGCGCTATCAGAGTCAGTTGCTCGACAAGGTGTTCAAGGTGAAGGCGCTGTTTGGCGAAGCGCAGTATCAGAAGATTGCCGCTCAGGATCTGGCGTTGATCGAGAAGATGGCTTGCCACATGGAGAAACTTCAGACCCTGACCGAACAGATGGTCGATGCGCGCAAGGTGGCCAACAAGATCGAAAACGAACGCCAGAAAGCAATCATCTACCACAATACGGTGGCTGAGGCTTTTGATGCGATTCGTTATCATGCTGATAAATTGGAAGAGGTCGTCGACAATGAGATGTGGCCTCTGCCCAAATACCGAGAACTGCTCTTTGTGCGATAAGGAGTTGTTTATAGTTTCAAACCCACACTACGGCAGTTTTCTTTTCGGAGACAGCCGTAGTGTATTATCGCCTAAGGATCGCTCGAAATGATGAATTTCTCAAAGAAAATTCGGATCTTGCGAAAGATCCACTCCTTTCATCATGACGTCTGAAACGAGGAGTCCGAAGGCCATAAATAGCACGCTGTGCTTAAAACTGAATATATGAATCGAGATATCAATCTACAACAGCGCTCTGCCGGTGCGCCGCGACAGCAAGGTTTGTATGATCCTGCCAATGAACACGATGCCTGTGGGGTCGGCTTGGTAGTCAATATTAAGGGAAACAAGAGTCATGACATTGTCGAAAACGGGTTGCAGGTGCTCGAACACATGATGCACCGTGGAGCTGAAGGAGCCGACAATAAGACCGGTGATGGTGCCGGTATCATGGTGCAGATTCCGCATGAGTTTATTTTGTTGCAAGGCATTCCGGTTCCCGAAAAGGGACGTTACGGAACGGGCCTTGTTTTTTTGCCTCAGGACCCTGCTGAGCAGACTTTGGCCTTGGGGATCATCAAACGCAACATCCAGAGCGAGGGCTTGACGTTGATGTTTGTGCGTGATGTGCCGGTGAATAGCGATGTGCTGGGTCATGCGGCACAGCAGACCGAGCCGGTGGTGCGCCAACTCTTTGTGACGGGTGACCCGGGGGCGATGTCCCTGGAGCAACGACTCTATGTTGTGCGCAAGAAGATCGAACGCGAGGTGATCGCCAGCGATATGGAGCATAAGCGCGATTTCTATGTCGTGAGCCTCTCGACCCAGACCTTGATCTACAAGGGAATGCTCTCTTCGGTGCAGTTGCGTTACTACTTCCCTGACCTGATAAACCCCTATTTCACCAGTGGCATGGCCTTGGTGCACTCCCGTTTCTCGACCAACACCTTCCCTACGTGGAGTCTGGCTCAGCCCTTTAGGATGTTGGGACACAACGGTGAGATCAATACGATTCAGGGCAACCGCAGTTGGATGGCCAGTCGCGAAAGCGTGCTGCATCCCGAGGTGTTGGGCCCCATCGGGGAGTTGCTGCCTATCGTTCAGGAGGGCATGAGCGACAGTGCAACCTTGGATAATGTGTTGGAATTCTTCGTGCAGAGCGGCATGACGCTGCCTCACGCCTTGGCAATGTTGGTTCCTGAGAGTTACAACGACAAGAACCCGATTCCGGCCGAGCTGAAAGCCTTCTATGAATATCACAGCATCTTTATGGAGCCGTGGGATGGGCCGGCAACGCTGCTCTTCTCCGATGGTCGGTATGCCGGAGGTATGTTGGATCGAAACGGACTGCGCCCTGCGCGTTACTTCATCACCAAGAATGATATGATGGTGGTGGCCTCCGAGACCGGCGTGCTGTCGGTGGATCCCTCCGAAATTCGGGAGAAAGGACGGTTGCGTCCGGGTAAGATCTTGATGATCGATACCGAGAAGGGCGAAATCCGTTATGACCCGCAGATCAAGGAGCAGTT
>JAQUZZ010000087.1 GCA_028691095.1 Alistipes sp.
TGCTTATCATAAAATCTGCAAGTTTCTATATCCAAAGATACGGAAACTTGCAGATTTTTACAAGTATTTTAACTCTTATTTTATTGATAATCCGTAATTTGTTGGGTTGTTAAGGGTCGACTATATATATTTATACATAAAACCAAACAATTCAATATTTTATTTTCAATAAAAAGTTCGTTAAGAAGGTGTTTTTCCTCATCTCATATCGGAACATTGGCACTTCATACATGGCTTATTGCAAATTCACCCCCGAAATGACACTCGACAAAGGCTCTCCTGCTCCCAAACACATCACAAAGTAGAACCTTTAGATTTCCCCAAATCGGCTTAACCCACTACTGTTGGGGTTCAAAGACACGAAAGGTAGGTACACACCACGCTACAACCTGCGAAAGGTGCTTTGTGAAACCAAAGAGGGCCGAGAAAGTCACTGAAAAATCAAACGAAGGGAGGTTTACAGCTTCTGAAATTTTATCGTACATTTGTCGCGCAAAATGGTACGCACACCTATGAAGATCCTCTTAACCCTCGGACTCCTGCTGATCTCCAATGTTTTCATGACCTTCGCATGGTATGGTCAACTTCGACTCAAAGGTCAATCGTGGTTCGACCATCTGCCCCTATTCGGAATCATCCTCTTCTGCTGGGGCATTGCGCTACTGGAGTATATGTTTCAAGTCCCCGCCAATCGGATCGGGTTTCAGGGAAACGACGGCCCCTTCTCGCTCTTCCAACTCAAGGTGATTCAGGAGGTGATCTCGCTCTCCGTTTTTACCCTGTTTGCCGTACTCTGCTTCAAAAGTGAACCCCTAAAATGGAACCACTTCGCAGCCTTTCTCTGCCTGATTCTGGCGGTCTATTTCGTCTTCAAAAAATAGGCGATACACCGACTGAAGCCCCCATCGGGGAATTTCACTTTTCACATATCTAAAATTTTCGTAACTTTGACTGTTTTTTAGTCGAGCTAAGGGGGCGTTCCCTGAAATTAAGAATAGACGCAAAGCCCTTGCCACGGTATAGACTTGATATACCGAGGTGTTTTATGACGAATACATAGCACACTGTGCTTAAATCAAATACTATGAAAATCACAATCATCGGAGGTGGAAACATCGGAGGTGCAATCGCCAGCGGATTGGCCGCAAGCACCTTGGTGAACGCAGCGGATCTGACCGTAGCGGATTGTTCACAAGCAGCGCTCGCACGCATCAAAGGATACAATGCTCAGATCCAAACCTCGCAAAATAATGCGGAGGCCATCAAACAGGCCGACTTGGTGATTTTGGCCGTCAAACCGTGGTTGGCCGAAGAGGTGATCGGAACATTCCGCGCCCAGATGGACTTCACTCGCCAACAACTGGCTTCGGTTGTGGCAGGGCTGCGCTTTGAGAGCCTCAAAGCAATGTTGCAGATCCCGTCGGGCGTAACACCCGCACTCTTCCGTCTGATTCCCAACACGGCGATCTCCCTGCGCGAAAGCGTCACCTTTATTGCGCATGAGGGAACATCGGATGCACAAATCCAAACCCTGGAGGAGCTGTTCAATCAACTGGGGAAAACCGTACTCGTCACCGAAGAGATGATGATTGCCGGAACCTCTCTCTCCTCTTGCGGGATTGCCTTTGCGCTGAAATTCTTGGATGCCTCGATGAAGGCGGGCGTCGAGGTGGGTTTCACAGAGGAGGAGTCGCGCGAAATCGTCATGCAAACCATGCAAGGCGCGCTGGCTCTGCTGTCTCAGAATCACACCATGCCTCAAACCGAAATCGACAAGGTGACAACCCCTGGGGGGTTGACCCTCAAAGGACTGGAGGCTATGGCCGAAAACAACTTCAGCGAAGCCGTCCGTGCGGGGGTGCTCAAGAGCCGCTAATCGACAACTCATCTCTCCTCACTTTTGATTCATGAACGCTTACAGATTCCGACGAATTGCCGTTAAGGTGGGCAGCAATGTGTTGACCCGCAAGGACGGGACCCTCGACACAACCCGAATGTCGGCTCTCACCGCTCAACTTGCCGTGCTGCATCAAGCCGGCATTGAGGTGATCTTGGTCTCGTCGGGGGCTGTGGCCTCCGGTCGCAACGAGTTGAAAACCGAGCGTAAACTCGACGCTGTCTCCGCACGGCAACTCTTCTCCTCCATCGGGCAGGTGAAACTCATCAACCACTACTATCAATTCTTTCGAGAGTACGGAATCACCTGCGGACAAGTGCTGACCACCAAAGAGAACTTCTCAACCCGACGTCATTACCTTAATCAACAACACTGCATGAAGGTGATGCTCGAAAACGGCATCATCCCCATCGTGAATGAGAACGACACCATCTCGGTGACCGAGTTGATGTTTACCGACAACGATGAGCTCTCAGGGTTGATTGCCACCATGATGGATGCCGAGGCACTCATCATTCTGAGCAACATTGACGGCATCTACAACGGGAATCCCTCCTCCCCCGGAGTCTCCGTCATTCGGGAGATTGGGCCGCAACGCGAAGATCTCTCACGCTACATCAGCACCGAGAAGTCGCAATTCGGAAGAGGAGGAATGCTGACCAAGTGTCGGATCGCCAGCAAAGTGGCCGACGAAGGCATTGAGGTGATCGTGGCAAACGGGAAACGAGATAACATCCTACTGGATCTGCTCTCACCCGAAAAAGAGGTGTTGGCTACGCGTTTTCTGCCCGCCCCACACGTCATGTCGCAAATGAAAAAGTGGATCGCCCACTCCGAAGGATTTGCCAAAGGAGAGCTATACATCAACGACTGCGCCTACACCGCACTGCTTAGCTCCAAAGCCACCAGCCTGCTCCCCGTGGGAGTCACCCGCGTGGAGGGCGAATTTGAGCGAAACGATATTGTGCGAATTATGGATCCCAAGGGAGAGGCCATCGGCGTGGGTCGCATCGCCTACGACAGCGACAAAGCCCGGCAAGTCATCGGGCACAAGGGTGGACGCGCACTGATCCACTACGACTATCTCTACTTAGACTAAACAAGACGGGGAGAAATGGATTCTTGCCTTGTCACCAGCACTATTTCATCATGGAATTGCAAACTCAATTTGAACACGCACTGAAAGCCTCACGCTCCTTGAATTGCGTATCACAAGCGGTGATCGACGCCACCTTAGTGGCACTCGCCGATACCACCGAAAACAACAAGGAACGCATTCTGAAAGCCAACCAAGAGGATCTCGCACGCATGGATCCGAAAAATCCCATGTACGACCGTCTGTTGCTCAACGCCGAACGGATTACAGCCATTGCGGCCGACATTCGGAAGGTGGCTGCACTACCCTCCCCCGTGGGAGAGGTGCTGCGGGCGTGGAGTCTGCCAAACGGATTGAAGATTCGCAAGGTGAGTGTGCCGTTCGGGGTGATTGGGGTGATCTATGAGGCACGCCCCAATGTGGGTTTCGACGTCTTCTCGCTCTGTCTGAAGACCATGAACGCCTGCATCCTCAAGGGGGGAAGCGATGCCCGATGCTCCAACGAGGTGATTGTGGAGATCCTGCGTGAGGTGTTGCGCGCGCAAGGATTGGACGAACATTGTGTCACCCTCTTACCCACGGATCATGCCGCCACGGCCGAAATGCTGCATGCGGTCGGATACGTGGATCTGGTCATCCCCCGCGGAAGTCGCCGGCTGATTGATTTCGTACGCGAGAATGCGCGGATCCCGATCATCGAAACCGGAGCAGGGGTTTGTCACACCTACTTTGACAAGGAGGCCAACCTGTCGCAAGGCATCCGCATCATTGAGAATGGAAAAACACGACGTGTAAGCGTCTGCAACGCACTGGACTGCCTCATCATCCATCGCGATCGGCTGCATGACCTGCCGGCAATCGGTGTACCATTGGCCGAAAAGGGGGTTGTACTCTATGCCGACAAAGAGGCCTACGCTGCACTGCAAGGGTATTACCCCGAAGCGTTGCTGCAACACGCCACGCCCGAACACTTTGGAATGGAGTTCCAAGACTACAAAATGGCCGTGCGCACGGTGAGTTCCCTTACCGAGGCGATCGACCATATCGCACACTACTCCTCCAAACACAGCGAAGCCATTGTGTCGGAGAATCCACAGACCATACAGGCCTTCCAGCAACAGGTGGATGCAGCCTGTGTCTATGCCAACAGCCCCACCTCCTTTACCGACGGAGGACAATTCGGATTCGGTGCCGAAATTGGGATCAGCACCCAGAAGTTACACGCCCGAGGCCCAATGGCCCTTCCTGAGCTGACCACCTACAAATACCTCATTGACGGAGAGGGACAGGTACGACCCTAAAGAGTGCGCCGCAAGATCACAAAAAGCGAGAGGCTTCGGGATTTCCGAAGCCTCTCGCTTTTTGTGATCGCCTCTGCCGCATAAATCGGCGAGAAGCGCTATTTTGATCGGACGATCCGTTCTATTCGACCCTTGAGGGGTTCCCCACGAGGGGAATGCCTCTATTCTGGAGCATTGCGCACCAACGGAATCTCGTAACTACGTCCCTCCTCGACCAACGCTGTGGCCGGAAAAAGCGACTGAGCCTCCGCCAACAACGGCATAAGATCCGAATACCGCGAAGAGAAGTGACCCAACAACAGTCGCCCTGCCCCAGCCTCCACCGCAGCTTGAGCCGCCTGTCGTGCCGTGGAGTGACCCGTACGACGCGCCAAGACGCGATCTTGCTCCATGAAGGTGGCCTCATGATAAAGGAGGTCGACCCCCTCGATACGATGCGCTGCACGCGCCGAATAGAGGGTGTCGCTCAGGTAGGCATAACTACGCGCCTGATAGGGCGTGTAGGTGAGATCCCGATTCTGCAAGATGCGGCCATCCTCCAAAAGCACATCCTCACCCCGTTTGGCAGCCACACATTGAGCGATTCCCAACTGGTAGCGATCGACCCAATCCTTACGAAGATTGAGCGGGGGTTGTTTCTCCCGAAACCAATAACCCGAAGTCGGCAGACGATGCCGAAGTGGCACAGACCACACCTCCAACACCTTATTCTCATAAAGCAGGGCGTGCTTGCGTGTATCCACCTCATGCCACTGCACCTCATAGCAGAGATCGGTGTCGAAATAGCGAAGATGGGCCGCAAGAATCTCTCCAAAAGGGTGCGGGGCATAGATGCACAAAGGAGTACGACGACCCAACAGCCCCAAGGTGGAGATCAATCCATAAATACCGTAGAGATGATCGCCATGCAGGTGGGAGATGAACACGGCATTGATGCGCAACGGGTTGATCCCCGCACGTTGCAAACGACCCTGTGTCCCCTCACCGCAATCGATCAAAAAAAACTGCTCATGTACATTCAGTACATGAGCAGTGGGATTACGTTGCGGGGTCGGCAATGCCGAACTACTCCCTAATATGGTTACCCGAAACGTCATAATCGGTTCGGTAAGAACTACTCGTTTTTCGCAGCGTTCTCTTCCATCTTAGCCTTCAGCTCAGCCAATGAAGCGATGTCGCCCAGCGTGGTCTTCTCAACCGCTGCGTTGATCTTCTTCACAGACTCTTTCGCTGAATCGTCTGCTTTGCGACGCTCAGCCTTCTCGGCTTGTACCTCCTGCTGTTTCACCTCCTCGAAAACCCGAGTGTGTGAAAGCAGAATCCGTTTGGTGGCCTTCGAGAAGTCGATCACTTTGAAATCCAAAGTTTCGCCCTCTTTGGCGGTCGTACCGTCCTCTTTGACCAACTGTTTGGCACTGGCAAATCCCTCGACGTGCTCACCCAAAGAGATGATAGCTCCCTTCTCGGTCAATTCGGATACGGTGCCCTGGTGTACAGAACCTACGGTAAATTGAGTCTCAAACGTATTCCAAGGATTGTCTTCCAGTTGCTTGTGACCCAAGCTCAGACGACGATTCTCTTTGTCGATCTCCAGTACAACAACTTCGATGTCGGCACCAATCTGCGTGAATTCGGACGGATGTTTCACTTTCTTCGTCCAGCTCAAATCAGAGATATGGATCAGACCGTCGATTCCCTCTTCGATCTCTACAAATACTCCAAAGTTGGTGAAGTTACGCACTTTGGCGGTATGTTTCGATCCTACGGGATAACGATCCTCGATACCTGCCCAAGGATCGGGGGTCAGTTGTTTGATACCCAAAGACATCTTGCGATCTTCGCGATCTAAGGTCAGGATGATAGCCTCGACTTCGTCGCCCACCTTCATGAACTCCTGTGCCGAACGCAAATGCTGACTCCAAGACATCTCCGATACGTGGATCAAACCCTCTACACCCGGAGCAATCTCGATGAATGCACCGTAGTCGGCCATTACAACCACACGTCCTTTCACTTTGTCGCCTACCTTCAGGTTGGCATCCAAAGCGTCCCACGGATGCGGAGAGAGCTGTTTCAGACCCAAAGCAATACGTTTCTTGGCATCGTCGAAATCCAAGATTACAACGTTCAACTTCTGGTCGAGATGAACGATCTCCTCCGGATGGTTGACACGACCCCAACTTAAGTCGGTGATATGAACCAAACCGTCGACACCGCCCAGGTCGATGAAGACACCGTAAGAGGTGATGTTCTTCACGGTTCCCTCAAGGATCTGTCCCTTCTCCAATTTCGACATGATCTCTTTCTTCTGTG
>JAQUZZ010000088.1 GCA_028691095.1 Alistipes sp.
CCCGCCAAGGTGATTGAGACCGAACATGCCAAACAGAACGATGCCGAAGCCAAAATCAAGGCGATCGAAGAGCGCATCGCTCAACTGCAATAACGTTACACTCCTTTCTAAAACGAGCGAAGAGAGATCCTTAGAGGATCTCTCTTCGCTCGTTTTAATTCACCTTGGGCTCTTGCCGGTTCCGTCTACGATTCATGGTGCGGGCACACATGATCCGATGCCCCATGCGACGCACATCCCACGCCCGAATCAGTGAGCGTACCCGCCAAGAAGGCTTTGACCACCTCCTCTACGGGGCCACTACACCCCCGAATGACGGAGATGTTGCAACTATTGAGTTTGTTCTTCGCGCCCTCGCCCATATTTCCGGCTAACATCACGCGAACCCCCATCGCCTGAAGTTGGAACGCAATGTTCGATTTACAGCCACAACCCTGCGGAGAGTCTAAGGTCTGGGAGGAGAGAATCACTCCGTTTTCCGTTTCATAAATCGTGTAATAGGCACAATGACCAAAATGGTCGTCAACCCGTGCCTCACAGGTTGGAATTGCAATTTTCATATCCTAACAATTTAAGCACAGCGTGCTATTTATGGGCAATTAACTCTTCAGTAGATCAAACATATACCGTGATGGACGGGCTCCATCCTTTTTGAGGATTACTGAAAACAGAAAAACTACCCGACTCTTTTCGGGTAGTTCACTGAAGGAGCAAGTTCTACTTGCCTAACTGGGACTCGACCTCCTCTTTGGAGATCGGTTTGGTGCAGAAGAACCAATCGTAACAGTGTAACTGTTGGTCGGCACCCTCCATGCGCTCCTTGGCTACACCACAAGAGCCTGCGGGCGGTACAATCACCTCGTCTCCGGGACGCCAGTCGGCCGGCAGTGCCACCCCAAAATGATCGACCGTCTGCAAACCGATCAGCACCCGTTTGATCTCGTCGAAGTTGCGGCCTAAAGAGAGCGGATAGTACATGATCGTCCGGATCTTGTCGGCAGGGTCGATGAAGAAGACGGCGCGCACGGCCGAAGTGGTACTCTCGCCGGGTTGAATCATGCCGTAGAGCTTGGCTACCTCCATCGTGATGTCTACCACCAACGGAAATTTGATCTCTACGTTTTTCATCCCTTTCCAGTCGATCTTCTCTTTGATCGTGCGCAACCAAGCAATATGGCTGTGCAATCCGTCCACCGAAATTCCTACCAGTTGACAGTTCAAGGCCTCAAACTCGGAAGCCATCTTGCCAAAGGTCATAAACTCGGAGGTGCAGACAGGGGTGAAATCAGCCGGGTGGCTGAATAAGATTTTCCACTTCCCTTGATAATCGGTCGGGAAATTAATCGGACCTTGCGTCGTTACGGCCTGAAATTGAGGCGCTGCTTCGCCGATACGCGGCATGACATTGATTTGATTCGTCTCCATGATTGTAAGTTTTATGTGTGTGAATTTTGCTCTCTCTCTTTTGATGATACAAAGATAGAGGCGGAGACATTATCAATCAAACAGAATTTATCTATCTTTGTATTGATAAAAACGATTGACCTTTTGCTCAATCCCAAGAACAAAAAACAAGCTCCGAAAGAGTCCCTTCACAAACACCCCCTCTTTGCCCATGACACTCCAACAGATGGAATACATCGTGGCGGTTGACAAATATCGCCACTTCGTACGAGCCGCCGAGGCCTGCAAGGTCACCCAATCAACCCTAAGCTCCATGATTCAGAAATTGGAGAGCGAGCTGGACATCCAGATCTTCGATCGAAACAGCCACCCGATTGTTTCCACCTTGGCCGGCGAACGCATCATCCATCAAGCCAAAGTTTTGCTATTCAACGCCTCCCAACTCACAGAAATGGCACGAACCGAACGGGAGCAAACATCGGGAGCAGTGAGCTTGGGGATTATCCCCACCGTGGCTCCCTACATCATCCCCCAACTCTTCAAGATCATCCACACCCAATACCCCGGCATTCAACTTCGGGTTGCCGAGGCGCGAACCGCCACGATCATTCAGAAACTGGAGCGCGCAGAGATCGACATGGCACTGCTGGCCACCCCCTTAGAGCATGACCAACTTCTGGAGATCCCCATCTACTACGAGAAATTCGTGGCCTACATCTATCCGGAAGACCCTTTATTCGCACAATCCGAGATTGAGACGCATCATATGCCCACCGAGCACCTCTGGGTCTTACAAGAGGGGCACTGTCTCCGAAATCAGGTACTCAAGATCTGTGACCACCCCACCGGATACTCCTCCATCTATGAGGCAGGGAGCATCGATACGCTGGTGAAGATTGTGGATGAGAACGGAGGGTACACCATCATCCCCGAACTGCACGTAGCCCTGCTGCGCCACTGCCAACAATCTCGCATCCGCAAACTGATCCATCCCGAACCCGTTCGGGAAATCTCCTTGGTGATCCGACGAGATTATGTGCGGGAACGACTGCTCAACCTCATCGCCGAAGCCATTCGCACCCTGATCCCCGAATCCATGATCGACCCGCGACTCAAGCGATTCACGATCAAACTTTAACACCCCCGACACCTACACCACACGAGGGGATGCACCACGGCATCCCCTCGTATTCTTTTAACGGAAGCCCATCCCTCCGAGATCTGCCCCTACGCACAACAGTGGTCGAGATCTGCATCCCTTCGGATGGAAACGACGTTACTTTTTCACCAATTTACAGCGGTAATCGGCTTGGTATTTCCCTTTGACCATGGCGGCCAACTTGCCCTTGAGCAACGTGCGACGCAACGGCGAGAGATGGTCGATAAAGAGTTGCGCCTCCAGATGATCGTACTCATGCTGGATCACCCGTGCGGCAAAACCATCGAAAAGATCGTCGTGCTCCACAAAGTGCTCGTCGCAGTAACGAATCCGAATGGTGGAGGGACGCATCACCTGCTCGTTGATCTTGGGAAGACTCAAACACCCCTCGGTGAAGGGCGTCATCTCACCCGTTCGCTCATAAATCTCCGCATTGATGAAGGTCTTACGGAAATCGGCCAAACGCGGATCCTCCTCAGCTCCGGCCGTGGCATCGACCACAAAGATCCGGACATTGCGCCCCACCTGAGGCGCAGCCAAGCCCACACCGTCGGCATCATACATCGTCTCCCATAAATCGGCAATGAAACGATCCAAATCGGGGTAATCGGCGGTAATATTCTCCGAATGTTTCCGCAACACGGCTGAACCGTAAATGTAAATCGGTAATATCATAGATTTTGAAGCACTTCCGTGCTGGTTTAACGTGAGTTCCACGGAGGAGACCCACTTTTAAATAATAGAAACGTTGGCGACGAGGATCCGTGAAACTCACGTTACAGGCTTTTTGCAAAAGCCTGTCTTCCTTCGATAACCCCCACCCAACCTCCCCCAAACCGTTGGGGGAGGAGCTTTTCAGCGGTATTTTTACAGTGAGTTCCACGGAGGAGACCCACTTTTAAATAATAGAAACGTTGGCGACAAGGATCCGTGAAACTCACGTTACAGGCTTTTGCAAAAGCCTGTCTTCCTTCGATAACCCCCACCCAACCTCCCCCAAACCGTTGGGGGAGGAGCTTTTCAGCGGTATTTTTACAGTGAGTTCCACGGAGGAGACCCACACGGCGCGCGCTATACCAGTTGGCGTACCAACTCGGTGCGATCGCCGGCCAACAAATCGATCATCGGGATCTCAATCATCGTGTAACATCCCGGCTGCTGCAACATCGAAGCACGCGCTACCGAAACCAAAATCTGACCCGTCAAGGCCGGATTGTTGATCTTCATATTGAACTCAAAGAGCTGATTCTGCGTCTTGCCCGAAACTCCTTTGCGTGTCAGATTCACGCCATGTCCCATATCCAATAACGCATCCACCGATTGCACCTGCATAACATGGGTCTCATCGTGTACAAAGTAAGGATCGTTCTTGATCGTATCGGCCACCTGATTGAACGCATAACCCTCCTTCAACTCCACATACACCATCCGACGATGGATGCCCGTACCCGTGGGAATGGTCATCGAAAGAGCCGCCTTCACACCCTCCACGGCCTTGACTGCTACGGTGTGACCCATACTCATGCCGGGGCCAAAATTGGTGTAAGTTAAACCCTTGGGCGCACAAGCCTCCAGCAGAGCACGAACCACCGAGTCACTCCCCGGATCCCAACCTGCTGACATGATGGAGACCGCACCGTGCTGACGCGCCACCTCACCCAAATGAGCCCGCACCTCAGCAACCTGGGTGTGAATATCGAAACTATCGACCGTGTTGATGCCCTGAGCCAACAGCGGCTCGGCAAAGGCCTCGACCTTACGACTCGGCGTGCAAAGAATCGCTACATCAACCTTACCCAAGGCGGCAATGTCCGTCACCACCTTGTAGGCCTTCAGTGCCTGGGGAACCTGTGTCGCATCCCGACGCACAACACCCATAATCTCAAAATCAGGCGCCGCCTCCAACGCCTCCAACACATACTTGCCGATGTTGCCATAGCCCACAACGGCGGCTTTAATTTTACTCATAGTGCGATTTATTTTATTAGCAATGAACGCTACACCAAGTACCAGCACTTCCAAAACAGCACAACCGTAGACCCGACGCAATCCGCATCAAAGTCCCTGATCGTCGGGAAGATGGAGCGACTGGCGAGACTCCATATACCCCTGCAAAATAATCGTGGCACTCACCCGATCGACCAAGCCTTTGTCCTCACGACGTCGTTTTTTGGGAACGCCCCCTTCGATCATCGCACGCAAGGCCAACTGCGAAGTGAAACGCTCATCAAAAAGTTCAATCGAGATCGTGGGCAACTCCTTGCGCAGTCGCGCAACAAAGGGACGAATGTAGGTGTAGGACTCTGACGGCGCACCGTCCATCTGCCAAGGCATCCCAACCACGATCAACTCCACCGCTTGCTCGGCAACATATCGTTTCAGATACTCCATCAGGGTGTGGGTAGGAACCGTGTCCAAAGCACCGGCGATCAACTGCAAAGGATCGGTCACGGCCAATCCCGTCCGTTTACGTCCATAATCTATCGCCAAAATGCGTCCCATACTCTTCCGGTTACACCCCGATCCAAGAGCGCAATCGCCCCCGCGACAACACCCGAAGGCCTCGCTTGGGGAACAACGGCAGCCTTGCTGAGGTTATTTCACAATTTGTGCAAAAATACATAAAAAAATTTACCTTTGTAGAAAAGGTGGACTCCGCGGAAAGCGATCCCGCAAGCAATGAATGATATATGATTGTATATCAACAAACTTCACCTTCACAAATTAGACTTCACACTATAAATTTTCACCCATGAAACTTTGGTTATGGCTCTGGGTCGGCATCAGCCTATGTGGCGACCTTGGGGCACAAAAGAGAAGTTCGGAGTCCTCCGTAGGCCCCATGCTACTCAGTCAGATTCGCATTCGGGATCCGTACATTCTCACCGACTCCCAGAGCTGTGCGTACTATCTCTTCAGAACCAATCGCTCCGACGGATTTGACTGCTACAAAAGCAAAGACCTCCGCGTATGGTACGGTCCCACACCCCTCTTTCGTGCCGAAGCCGACTTTTGGGGCGAAAAGGACTTCTGGGCTCCAGAGTGTCACCCATACCGAGGGCATTACCTCCTCTTTGCCACCCTGCGCCACAAAAGGGACAGCATGATCGGAACCACACTCTTCATCAGTGATCGTCCCGACGGAGCCTATCACCCGTGCAGCGAGGGCAGAATCACCCCCGAAGGGTGGAACGCCCTGGACGGAACCCTCTACATCGACCGCAAAGGAAAACCCTGGATGGTCTTCTGTCACGAATGGACGCAAGTGGACGACGGAACCATTGAGGCGGTGCGGCTCAAAAAGAACATGAGCGGCACACAAGGAGAACCTACGACCCTCTTTTCGGGCTCAGAGGCTCCATGGGCGGTCCCCTTCATTCCCAACCAAACGAAGTTTGTGACCGACGGCCCGTTTCTTTTCCGCAACCACAAAGAGGAGTTGTGGATGATCTGGTCCTCCTTTGGAACCCAAGGGTATGCCGTCGGGGTCGCACGGTCGCTCAGCAACGAGATATTAGGGCCCTGGGTGCAGGAACCCGAACCGCTCTTTCGCCAAAACGGAGGACACGGGATGCTCTTCAGAACTCTGGAGGGAGAGCTCGTCTTGTGCATCCATCAGCCTAACGATGCCCCGATGGAACGCACCGCACTCTTCAAAATCGAAGAGACACCGGAGGGTAGACTCAAATTGGGAGAGCCACTCCACTAAACGACGGAACACAGCGGAAGAGAGAGGATCGGGAGCGGTCGAGTTACCGGGTGCGTCAAGAAGAGAATCAATCGGAAAGATAGTAACTCGGACGTTACTCGACCTGCATTGAATCCTCCAAACGGAACAATAAGCATGAAAAACATGACGCTGAATTGTGCTTTTTAATGGATAACTATGTACATCAATTATCGTAAATAGTCGACCCTTAAAAAGCCACTCCCCTCAGAATCAAACTATCCCAAGTTTTTTCCCTGCCATAAATATTCCATCTACAAATAAGCCACAAAAGAACCCTCATGGCTCTTTTGAAGTTGTATGCCACG
>JAQUZZ010000089.1 GCA_028691095.1 Alistipes sp.
TGGTAGGTAGAGCGACCCTTGTTGCCTCTTCTCTGTTTTTCCGATCTTTGGGCTCAAGACTTTGCGTCTTTGAAAAGAGGTCACACAACAATCCCTATACGAAAGAAAAACGGAATTGTTTCAAATACCGTATAAATTTCGTTAACAAATTAAAGCCGTTTCATTTTCTCCTAAGAATGGGTGAGATGCCTCTGGTCGACCTCCACCCTGACGGTTTGAGGACGGTCTGAGGGGCGAACAGGGGGCGACTAGGGGAGGCTTTTGAAAAGTGCGGCTTCTACTCGACGGATGAAAGCTCGCCCGAGTTGCTCTCCGTGTCGTTTCCTGAGTCGGTTAGGGGTGTTTCGCTTTCGGCGGTTGGCGTCGCCTCGGGACGGCTCAGTGCCTGTGTGGCCTCTTCGATCGAATACGCATCCGCCAAGGTGAAGTTCCCGCTACTTGTGCGACACAATGCGCTCAGATACCCTCCGCTTTGGAGCTTCTCGCCCAGATCCCGAGCGATGGAGCGAATGTAGGTTCCCTTGCTGCAACGAATTTGGAGGGTTACTTGGGGTAGAGCAAAGGATTCGAGTTCGATGTCGTAGATCGTAATCAGCGCATGACGCATCTTGACCTCTTCCCCCTCCCGGGCATACTCATAGGCTCGTTTGCCGTCGATCTGTTTGGCCGAGTAGACCGGAGGAAGTTGCAACTGCTCCCCCACCATCTGAGCCAGTGCATCCTCGACTGCCTCGCGTGTGATGTGTTCGTAGGGGTAGGTCTGGTCGATGGGGTGTTCCAGATCGTAGCTGGGGGTGGTGGCTCCCAAGGTGATGGTTGCGCGGTAACTTTTGGGTTCGGCTTGCAACGCTTCGGCCTGCTTGGTGGCACGGCCGATGCAGATGAGCAGAATGCCGGTGGCCAACGGGTCGAGGGTGCCGGCGTGTCCGATCTTGATTTTGCGGTGTCCGAGTCGGCGGAGCGACACTTTCAGTTTGCGGACGGCATCGGAGGAGGTCCAACCCCTGGGTTTGTCAATGGGGAGCACGACACCCTCAGCGAACGGAAGATCGGGAGATAGAATAGGTTTCAAGCGAGACAGCGATTTTAAGCACCTTACAGCCGAAGGTGCAATGGGATAAAGGGGAATGTAGCCTCTTTTTAGAGGGATTGGAGTGTAGCGCAGGGGCTATACGAACGAACTTACGATGGCACCCAGACCGACCAAGAGGCAATAGATGGCAAAGTAGATCAACTTGCCGCGTTTCACGATGTTAATCATCCATCGGCAGGCGAGAAATCCGGCAATGAAGGCGGTGATAAATCCTGCACTCAGAGCCACAATCGAGATGCCGCTCTCTGCCGGATGAAACCCGCCCTTGAGTGCATCCAGACAAGCCTCTCCCAAAATCGGAAGCAGCACCATCAAGAATGAGAATTTGGCGATCTCCTCTTTGCGGTCGCCCAAGAGCAGCCCCGTAGCGATGGTTGAGCCGGAGCGCGAGAGCCCGGGAAGAATGGCGGCACAAGCCTGTGCAATACCGATGACTAAGGCATCCACAAAGGTGATTTCGGTACGTTGACGAGGTCGAGCGTAGTAGGCGAAAGAGAGCAGAACGGCGGTTAGCACGAGGGAGCACCCCACCACCAGCAATCCTGAGGCAAAGAGGCTCTCCACGTAGTCCTTCAAGAAAAAGCCCACGATCCCCACCGGAATCATCGAGAGAAAAATTTTGGAGATATAGCGGGTCTCTTCGTTCCATTGCAATCGGAAGAATCCGGCAATCAAGCGAGCGAGTTCTTTGTGGAAGACCACAATCGTACTGCACACCGTGGCGGCATGGACTGCGACGGCAAAGGTAAGGTTCTCTTCCCCTTGGAGTCCGAACAAGGTGTTGAAGATTTGTAAATGGCCTGAACTGCTGACGGGTAAAAATTCTGTAAGTCCTTGCACGAGGCCGAGGACGATTGCTTCCCAAACTTCCATACGTGATCTTCTAAGGTTTCTTTGTGTTTACGGGGTTAGGGCACTCGGTCTGCCGAGTGCGCGTGAGTGTCGGGCGAAAAGGGGGCGTGGGTGCAAGGTTGCAGCTCCGCGTCGTGGCCGTACGTTTGTGAACAGCCCTCTTATTTCGAGCGTTTCATGATGGCATAGATCTCGAAGACCAGTCCGGCCAAGACCAGCAGCGGAGCCAAGGTGATACGTCGGAAACTGAACATCTCCGGATTGAAAACGTTGGGGTCGTCGCTTCCCCCGCCGGTCATCAAGATGAAGCCCAAGACGATGACGGCAAAGCCAATCAGCATCAGTTTGTAGTTGCCCAGGGCAAGCGGCATGCGGGGCTCTTTGGCGGCAGTCTCAGGGTTGTTCTCTTTTTCTTTCATGGTGTGTAGTCTTTGACGCACAGGGTGTGCGATGCGTATTTTTATCTTAAACGGCAAAGATGCGGTTTTAATGTTCCGATCGCTCTCTTTTCGCTTTTTTTCGGTGTATTTGCTTCCTTACTGCTCCCCTTCCTCATTAATATAAATAAATATCGCCGCTTCGCATTCTGAGAAATTTGCGCACAGCAAAGGCGGTGAAGAGCAAGGAGATGAGGATGCCCCCTCCCATCATCGACCCAAAGAGGATCAGCAGCGGGGTTTGCTCCGAGATAAATTGCATTTCGGGGAGTCCTTCGTGGAGACCCATAATCATCAGTGCCAGCATGATCCATGCGATCAGCCCTGCATAGACCCCTTGGAGAATGCTGTGTCCCAAGAAGGGACGCATGATAAACCAACGGGTGGCGCCCACCAGCTTCATGGTGTTGATGATATAGCGTTTCGAGAAGATCATCACGCGGATCTTGTTGTTGAGCAGAATCAGCGAGATCACGAACAGTGCCCCTCCGAAAAAGAGGAGTACCAAGTTGAATTTGTTGATGTTCGAGGAGATCTGCTCCATCACATTGCGTTGATAGACCACCTCGTCGACCCCCTCCCAAGTCATAAGTTGTTTTTCGAGGGCTGCAAGGGTTTGCGGATCCGAGGCGTGTCCCTCCAGTTTCACCTCATAGGCATCGGGCAGCGGATTGGTTTGGAGGAAATCCTCAAAATCGTGACCCAGATAGGCTTTAAAGGAGTCGGCAGCAACATCTTTGGAGATGAAGGTGACCTCCTTGAGGGTGGGCATGGCGGTGAGCTTCTGTTTGACCGAGGCGGAGCACTCAGGGGTAATCTCGTCGGTGAGCATGACAAATACCGAGACGTTCTCTTTGAGTCGATTGGACGCATTTAGCGCTCCGACGATCAGGTATCCTACCGCGCCCAACAAAAAGAGCACTAAGGCAATACTGACCGTGGAGATCATGTAGGCGTTGCGTACCTTGCGTTTTATCTTTCTCGGATTGTTATAGGCCATGATGTTGAAAGTAAGAGGTGTCAGCGAACGAAGGGTGCATGGGGGTTATTCGATGGGGGTGGTGGGGTTCGTGCGTCGATTCCGGAACGAAGCGACAAGCGCAACGGCTAAAGCCGCCAACAGCAGCAGGGAACAGCCTCGTGTAATAGCAGTCAGGGTGTCGTAGTAGGGGGCACGGAAGCGGAACTCCACCGTGTGTTCTCCGGCAGGGAGTGCCATAGCACGCAGTACATAGTCGGCGCGGAAGTAGGGAGCCTCTTTGCCGTCGATGTAGGCGCTCCATCCGTGGGGATAGTAGATCTCCGAGAAGACTGCAATGCCGGCTTGTGGTGCCGTATAGTGATAGCGCTGAAGGTTGACCCGATATTCGGTCATGCGAATTGTGGCGGAGGAATCGGCTGCGGGGGCGATGCCCGTCGTCTCCGACTCAAAGCGACGGTCGACCACTGCTGCGTGTCGGGTGTCGAGGGTGCTCAGTGCGTCGATCTCCTCCTGCGGGGTGTTGACCCACTGAAGGTCGTTCACGAACCATGCTGCTCCGTTGGTTTGATCGTTGCGTTGCACTTGGAGCGTTCCGCTCTGCTGATCGGGAACGATGAAGTAGCGGGTATTCAGCATATTGTAGATCGGCATCTCCATCTTCGAGAGGTGTCGGTCGATCAGGTCTTGATAACGATGCAGTTTGGCTCCGTGGTATCCTCCGATCGAACGATGGAAATACGAGGTGCTGGCATCATTGAAGGGACTGACCGCCAAGTTCATCACCCGAAATCCGGGTTCTCCCAGCGAGTCGGCCAGAATCTGTTGATCGGCCTCCGAGGGGCGGATCTGAGCCCGTGAGGCGGGAACAAATGCCGTTTGATTGAGGTATCGCAGATTGACGGGGATCATGTCGGCACACACCAGAACGCCTAAGAGCACGATGAAGAGTGCTTTTTTGATGCGTTCGGCGGCAAAAAGCCACACGACGCCTGCCGTGAGCAGAATAAAGAGCAGGGAGCGGAAGGCATCTGCACGCATCATGGAGGCGCGCTCAGAGTGCATGGCGGTTACAATGTCTTGAGGTAGTCCCTCCTCTTGGGCTCCGGGGAAGGAGAGGAGTGCGGAGCCGGCAATCCAGAAGAGCAACGCGATGCCGCCCACGATGCCCACACTGTACTTCAGGGCACGGAATAAACGTGCGCGATCCATCTCCCGATTCCATAATTGACTCAAGGTGAGTGCCATCAACATCGGTACGCTCCACTCGGCCACCACCAAAATCATGGAGACGGTGCGGAACTTGTTGTACATTGGGAAGTGGTGGAAGAAGAGCTCGGTCAGCCCCATGAAGTTGCTTCCCCATGAGAGCATGACGGTGAGCAGGGTGACGCAAAAGATCCACCATTTCGATCGTCCCGGCAGGGTGAAGAGGCCTAAAACAGCCAACAGCAGTGCCACGGCTCCTAGGTAGACCGGCCCGGAGGTCATGGGTTGTGGCCCCCAGTAGGCGGGGAGTTGTGACGGATTGGCTTGGTACTTACGCAGCACGGAGGCCACTTCGCCATCCTCCGAGAACCCGCCCTGTGAGCTTCCGCCATAGAGGTTCGGAATCAGGGTGTTGAGGGTTTCGGCCTTGCCGTAGCTCCACGCGGTGGCATATTGCAGGTCGAGACCTTGGGGTTTGGTGCCGTCGGTGGCGGATAGTTCGCTGCCACCACGCATGGTCTCGGCAGAGTGGCTGTGGATGTAGTAGAGCATTCCCGCGTTGCTGCCTACCGCCAAGACACCGGCCAACAGCAGAACCCCTGTGGCCGCAGCAAAGCGCGGCAGAATATGTTGCCGAACGGCTCGGCATAACTCATTGATCCAAAATGCTCCTAAGATAAATAGAAAATAGTAGGTGATCTGAGGGTGGTTGACCCCCAACTCGATTGCGGCAAAGACACCGGTCAGTGCGCCGCCGAGCCACAGATTTCGTCGATAGGTGTAGTAGACGCCTCCAAAGAGCATGGGGGCGAAGGCCAGAGCCATCATCTTGGTGATGTGTCCGGCTCCGATGATGATAAAGAAGTAGGTCGAGAAACCGTAGGCCAAGGCGGGAATGATGCCCAACCAAGGGTTGAATCCCATGCAAAGCAGCATAAAGAAGAAGGCTGCCATGGCGATGAAGATCATGGAGGCAGGTTGCCCCAAGAAGTCGAAGGCTTTGGAGAGCGTCTTGATGACGGTTCCTTTATACTGCACATTAATCAGGTAGGCCGGCATTCCGCTGAACATATTGCCCTCCCATTGAGGATCCTCTCCGTAGGTAGCGCGGTGGTTCAGAATATCTTGCGACATTCCTTTGTATTGCTGTACGTCGTGCTGTACGAGCACCTCGCCGGAGAACTGGGGTGCGAAGTAGATCATCGTCAGGGCGATGAACAGAGCCAAGGCAGCGGCAATGGCTCCCCAAGGTTTGGATTTGAGTTTTGAAAACTCCATAGGAAAAAAGATTCGTGTCAATCTGCAAAGTAACGAAAAATTGTTGAGATTTCGTTTTTGCATAAGCCCTAAGAGGCTGTTTTCATTTTGTTTGCCCAGTTGCACCCTCTTTTAGGGGCTGTGTTGTGGTTTTGATTTTGCCCTTCCCGACGCTTGGAGGTCGATCCTCATCCCGCCGCTTCGACTTCGGAGAAGTACTCTGCGGGGGTATGAGACGCCTCTCGCAGACGCCTAATGACGTCCTTTGGCCTTGAGGTACTCGATGAGCAGTTGTGGACGATCGGTTTGCAGGAGGCGAGCTCCCAGCGAGTCCACCAAATAGCCATAGACCCGATCAGGTTCGGTGAGCGCCATATCGTCATACCGCTCTCCGGCCATGTGATTCCACATGACATTGTACCAGATCAAGGACTCTCCTTGCAGGGTTTGCGCTACCCATGCGGGCATGGTGCTGCTGTCGGAGCCGAAGAGTAGTTCGTAGGCTACCGGATGCAGAAGGCTCTGAAACCTTTGGATTGAGTCGGCTGCTCCGGCTTGATCCATGTTTACGATGGGCATATAGATCACCTTATCTTTATAGGGTGCAAAATCGGCAGCCACCTTTGCAGCTCCGTAGCCCCCCTTCATAATCAGTTGTCGGGTGACCCCGCACTGTTCGGAGAGCGCGAAGCTCTCGTCGAAGATGGCGTACCCTTTGTCGATGTTGATCAGGATCCGATCCTTGCACACCGCACAGGCCTCCTGC